>DASTZM010000033.1:0-6030 GCA_035764305.1 Chloroflexota bacterium
TGCGCGCCTCTGTGCCGCGTGGGGTGCTGGATCCGGTTGGCCCGGTTGGCGTAGCGATGACCATTAGTACGAAAGTCCCTTGTCAACCGGATTATAGGAGCGATTCTTCGCCTGCAAGCACTTCCGCCTTCCGTGTAGGAAAGAGGTACCATGCGCCCCCTTGCGAGACCGGGTCGACGCCAGGTGAATCGCGCGCTGCTCGCCGAAGGCGCCGTCGCCGCGCTCCTGCTGGGCGGCGGCGGCTGGGCTGGACTGCGGGGCTGGCGCTGGTACGACCAGACGCTGCGCCCCCTCGCGCGGGCGGTGCCGACAGTGACGCCAACACCGTTCGTCGATCCCGCGGTGGCGCGCGAGGAGGGCCGCCGGTTGCGTCAGGTGCTGGACCACATCGGCGCCGGCATCGCCCTGCGCCCGGTTGACCAGCGCGCCGCGACCGATGAGTTCATGAAGGCGCTGGCCCTCGATCCGGGGAACTTCGAGGCGCGCCAGAACTTGATCGAGATGGGCGTCCAGCCGCCGCCCGGCCCGGCGATCACGCCCACTGTGCCACGTCCGACTCCGCTCCCCACCGTGACACCGCGCGCGCAGCGCTAGGGACGGCGGCGCTCAGCCACTCTCTCGGGCACGCTTCCGATAGTCGCGCTCGCGGTCCAGCAGGGCGGCCGCCTCCGCGCGGACCGCCTCCGGAGCGGCCCGCCAGACCGCCCGGTCGTAGAGCCAGCGCCAGATCAGGAAGCCCGCCCACGCGAAAATCACGTTGGCGCCCAGCGCCACGAAAGTGCCCACTCCGACGAGAACACCCGCGCCGGCTGTAAGAACGTAGAACAGCGCCACCTCCGGGAACACCGAGAGGTCGAGCGGGGCCCGGCGAAGCGCGTCGAGCTGGCGGCGCCGCCTGAGCCGGTAGAGCGCGGCAACGAGCGCCCCGATGCCGAGCATGGCCACCGGCCAGAAGAGGACCAGCGCCACAGCGGCCAGTCCCACTCCGTCCCCAGCGTCGGTCCCCTCGATGCCCTGTGGCGGGAGCGGTGGAAGCTCGGTCGGTCGGGCGGTGGGCTGGACCGTGGCCGGGGCAACCGGGGCACCTCTTGGGACTCGGATCTGGAAGACGCGCACCAGCAGCTGGAGCGGCACGATTCCGAAGTTGAAGGTGATGCTGATCAGCAGCATGCTGCCGGCAACGATCACGACCGGCACGAAGAAGACGAGGAAGCCGGCGAGCGCACCGCAAAGCAGGCCGACCTGCGGCGGTGCGAGCGCGGCGGTCAGGTCGGCCCGGTACCGGCTGAGTTCAGCGCGCTCTTCCTGTACCGCGGTCCGCGTGTTGCTGATGGCGCACCACTGTATACTCCTAAGCAACTCAATACGCAGCGCCGACCAGGAGCAGTAGGCCGTCGGGGCGATCAGCGAGCGTGCCGGCCGGTGAAAGGCACGCACAAGCCCAGCGACCGAACTCGCCTGTGAGCTGGTCTTCCGAACGCCAGTAGGGAGACCCGGGGACACGCCGTTACGTGAACTGAGTGGCGCACCGCCCGGCGCGGCGCGTAATCAGGGTGGTACCGCGGAGCATCGTGCCTTCGTCCCTTTGCGAGGACGAAGGCTTTTTGTTTGGTGCCGACAATGACCACGATCGAGAAACCGAAAACGCACAGCGCGCCGTACGAACCCCAGACGCTGGAGCGCGGCTGGCAGGAGCGCTGGCGCACGCAGGGGCTCTACCGCTCCACCGAGGGCGGCGGGAAGCCCAAGTACTACGTCCTGGACTTCTTTCCGTACCCGTCCGGCGACGGCCTGTCGGTCGGCCACTGCCGCAACTACGTGCCGACGGACACGCTCTCGCGCTACTTCCGCATGCGCGGCTTCAACGTCCTGCACCCCATGGGCTGGGACGCGTTCGGCGAGCCAACCGAGCAGTTCGCCGTCCTGACGGGAACGAGTCCGCGCGTCGCGACCGACCGCAACGCGGCCAACTACAAGCGCCAGTTCGACCTGATCGGCTGCTCGTACGACTGGGCGCGCGAGATCGACTCGTCGGCGCCCGACTATTACCACTGGACGCAGTGGTTCTTCCTGCTGCTCTACAAGCGCGGGCTGGCCTACCGTGCCGTCCAGTGGCAGTGGTGGTGCCCGCGCTGCCAGACCACGCTCTCTAATCAGGAGGCGCAGGACGGCGTGTGCTGGCGCGGCCACACCGGCCTGACCAAGAAGCAGATCCCGGCCTGGTACTTCAAGATCACCGACTACGCCGACCAGCTGCTCGAGGGCCTGAAGGAGCGCGAGTGGCCCGAGCGAATCAAGCTGATGCAGGAGAACTGGATCGGCCGCTCCGAGGGCTGCGAGATCGGCTTCACGACCGAGGCGGGTGAGCCGCTGCCGGTCTTCACGACGCGCCCCGACACCGTGTTCGGCGTCACCTTCATGGTCATCGCCCCTGAGCACCCGACGGTCGAAGCGCTCACCACTCCCGACCGCCGCGCCGAGGTGACCGCCTATGTCGAGCGCGCAAAGGCGACCAGCGAGATCGACCGCCTGTCGACCGAGCGCGAGAAGACCGGCATCTTCACCGGTTCCTATGCCATCAATCCGCTGAACGGCGACAGGGTCCAGCTCTGGGTCGCCGACTACGTGCTGGCAACCTACGGCACCGGGGTCGTGATGGGCGTGCCGGCGCACGACACGCGCGACTTTGCCTTCGCAAAGAAGTACGGGGTGCCGATCAAGCTGGTCATCCAGCCGCCCGACTGGGAAGGCACGCGCAAGACCGCCGACGACCTGGACGACGCCTACGTCGGGCCCGGGACCATGGTCAACTCGGGTGAGTTCGACGGCACGCCCACCCCCGACCCGGCGATCGGCGCCGTCACGCGTCGCGTCGCGGAGCTGGGGCTGGGGAAGGGAACGACCAACTACCGCATGCGGGACTGGCTGATCTCCCGTCAGAAGTATTGGGGCGCGCCGATCCCGATCGTCTTCTGCCCGACGCACGGCGAAGTTCCCGTCCCCGAGGATCAGCTCCCCGTCGAGCTGCCCGAGATGGCGAACTTCACGCCCGATGGCTCGGGACGCTCGCCTCTGGCGCGCGCCACGGAATGGGTCAACACCACGTGCCCGACGTGCGGCGGTCCCGCCGAGCGCGAGACCGACACGATGGGCGGCTTCGCCTGTTCGTCCTGGTACTTCCTGCGCTTCTGCTCCCCGGACCACATGGGCGCGCCATTCGACCGCGCGAAGGTCGACTACTGGATGCCGGTGGACCAGTACGTCGGCGGCGCCGAGCACGCGGTGCTGCACCTGCTGTACGCGCGCTTCTGGACGCGCGTCATGCACGACGCCGGGCTGATCGGATTCAAGGAGCCCTTCTACCGGCTGCGCAACCAGGGCATGCTGGTGGTCAGCACGCCCCACCGTCGGGCGATCGACCCGAACGCGACCGAGCCGTGGGTGCCCATCACGACCGAAGAGGCGCAGGCTCTGCGCGCGAAGGGCGAGGTCGTGGAGATGCGCTCCGCCAAGATGTCCAAGAGCCTGCGCAACGTGATCACGCCCGACGAGATGGTGGAGAAGTACGGCGCCGACAGCCTGCGCATGTACGAGATGTTCATGGCGCCGTTCGACCAGGAGGTCGAATGGAACGAGGAGGGGATCAACGGCCAGCGGCGCTTCATGGGGCGAGTCTGGACACTGGTCACCGAGACGTGGGCCGAGGCCTCCGGCGAGCACTACACAGCCTCCGACGAGGCGCTGACTCGCCTGCGCCACAAGACCGTCAAGAAGGTCAGCGAAGACCTGGAGAAGTTCCGCTTCAACACGATGGTCTCGGCGCTGATGGAGTTCGCCAACGCGTTGGGCGAGCGCCACCGCGCTGGCGCGTGGAAGACCGCCTCCTTCCAGGAGGCGGTCGGCACCCTGGTCCTGCTGCTGGCGCCGTCGGCGCCATTCATCGCCGAGGCGCTCTGGCAGCTGACCGGTGGATTCGGCAAGGGCAAGCTCGCACCGGCGGAATCGGGCGATCCGAAGACTCGCTTCGGCGAGATCGGCAGCGTGCACCAGCAGGCGTGGCCGACCTACGACGAGTCGCTCACGCGCGACGACGTGGTGACGCTGGTCGTGCAGGTGAACGGCAAGGTCCGCGACCGGATAGAGCTGGCGGCGGACGCGGACGAGGCCGCCGCGCGCGCGGCGGCGTTGGCGCGCCCGCGCATTCAGGAGTTCGTGACGAACCCCGCGGCGGCCAAGTTCATCTACGTTCCGGGCCGGTTGTTGAACATCGTCGCGCGCTAGAAGCGGCCCGGAAAGTGCTCGCGCGCCAGGGCGACCAGCTCGTCCTGGGTCAGCGCCGAGACGCGCCCGGCATCGTAGAGCCGCTGGATGTTGCGGTACATCGCGTGGACGCCGGGATCGCTCTTCTCGACGCGCTCGCCCAGCCGCTGGCTGAGCCAGAAGGCGACGCCCGCCGCGCCCGACTTGTCGTTCACGCCGACTCCGACCGGCCGCCCCAAGAGCTTCCTGGTGTCGAAGACGTTGTAGATCTCCTCGTCCTTCAGCAAGCCGTCGGCATGGATCCCGGCGCGCGTCACGTTGAACTCTGACCCGAGCAGCGGGTAGCTGGGGGGCACCGGGACACCGCACTCGTCACGCATGTACCGGCCGATCTCGGTCAGGACACGGAGGTCGACGCGCTCCTCGCCCGTCATGCCGACGTGCTCGACCACCGCCGCCTCGAGCGGCGAGTTCCCCGTGCGCTCACCCGTGGAGAGAAGCGTCGCGTTGATGGCCGCGCAGCCGTAGAGCCACGCCGCGACCGAATTGGCGTGCACCTTGAACAGGTCGTTGTGCCCGTGCCACTCGAGCTGCGCAGGCGGGACGCCGGCCTCTTCGACGAACGCGCGCACCAGCTTGGGCACGCCCCGCGGCAGCGCCGCGGCGGCCCACGGCAGCGCCACACCCATCGTGTCGCACAGGCGGATCTTGATCGGCACACGTGCCTGATGAGCACGCTCCATGAGCGCCTGGGCGAACGGCACCGCAAACCCGTGCACGTCTGCGCGTGTCAGGTCCTCGAAGTGACAGCGGGGAACAACGCCGGCTTCCAGCGCGGCGTCGACAATCTGCAGGTAGAAGCGCAGCGCCTCAGTGCGCGTCCAGCCCAGCTTCTTGAAGATGTGGTAGTCCGAGCACGACGTCAGGATTCCCGTTTCTCTAACGCCCGCCGCCTTGACCAGCTCGAAGTCGGTCGCCACGGCGCGGATCCAGCTCGTGACCTCTGGATACCGGTGACCGAGCGCCTGCACCGCCTCGACCGCTGCGCGGTCCTTTTCCGTGTACAGGAAGAACTCGGACTGGCGGATCAACCCGGCTCCGCCGTCAAGCTGGTGGAGTAGCTCGTAGATTCGCACGATCTGCTCCACGGTGTAGGGCTCACGCGCCTGTTGCCCATCGCGGAACGTGGTGTCGGTGACCCAGCGCTCCGCGGGCGGCGCCAAACCAGGCTCATCCGAGTCAAACCGCGCGACCGGGACGCGAACGTACGGAAACGTGTCCCTGATCAGATTGGGAGCGACGATGTCTTCCAACGAGGCTACGGCCACGGCGCTCTGCGTTCCTCCGACACATGCATCTTACTGCATTAGTATTGATTTTAGTTGATCCCAGATAGCACGGGTATAGTTGACCGGATGGCCTCGCCCGAGAACGAGGAGTTCCTGACCGCCGCCGAGGCGTGTGCGCGGCTGGGCATCAAGCCCGCGACTCTGTACGCGTATGTCAGCCGCGGCCTGCTGCCCAGTTTCCGCGAGGGCATCCGGCGCCGGCGCCTCTACCGGAGGCTAGACGTCGAGCGGTTGAGCGAGGTGCGGCCCAGCGCCGCGCCGCCCCTTCTGCCACGCGCCGAGGACTGGATCCCTTACGTCAACTGACGTGAAGCGGCGCCAATGGCCGTTCGCGGCCCTCGCGGCCTTTCTGGGCTTGGGTGGTCTGCCGTGCCACTGGGCGTCGCCCGCCGCCGAGGCTCAAGCACCTCCTGTGCAGGAG
>DASTZM010000034.1:0-3549 GCA_035764305.1 Chloroflexota bacterium
GAACGGCATGCAGCGCGTCGGCTCCAACAAGACCATCATCGGGCTCGGCGCCGACGCCAAGCTCACCGACGGCGGCCTCAACCTGGCCGGCGTGAGCAACGTCGTCATCCGCAACCTGACGTTCGAGAAGTCACCCGACGACGCGATCAACCTGGAGAGCGGCACGCACCACGTGTGGGTCGACCACAACGTGCTCGGTCAGGCGAGCGACGGCGCGCTCGACATCAAGCGCGAGGCGTCGTACGTGACGGTCTCCTGGAACGTCTTCGCGCAGCAGAGCAAGACGTCGCTGGTGGGGCACGACGACAACTTCCGTGCCGACGTGGGCAAGCTGAAGGTGACGTATCACCACAACTGGTTCAGGGGGGACCAGCGCCAGCCGCGCGTGCGCTTCGGCGAGGTGCACGTGTTCAACAACTACTACGACAGCGTGCGCTCCTACGGGGTCGCCTCCACCCAGGACGCGAAGGTGCTGGTGGAGGGCAACTACTTCCAGAACACACGCCAGACGGCGCTGGTGGGCTACGAAGAGTCGGGGCCGGGTGACCTGGTGGAGCGCAACAACGTCTTCGACGGATCGGGCGCGCCGCAGACGCGGGGAGACGCCTTTGAGCCGGGCAAGTACTACGACTTCAAGCTGGACGCCGCGGCGGACGTGCCGGCGCTGGTCCAGGCCGGTGCGGGCGTGGGGAAGCTGACGCTCCAGTAGACCCCGCGTAGACCCCGCGGTGGGCCGACCGCATGCCCTACCGCAGGGTCCGGAAGCGGGCCGCGCTACGACTTCTTCACGTCTTGCGCAAGGTTGGTCATCTTGCGCTGCAGGTCGTCGAGCGTCGCCTTGACGTTTTGCGATTCGACGGCGACGGCGCGGATGGCGTCCTCGATGGCGGTGGTGACGCCTGGCACGCCCGAGATGGAGTCGCCGGTGCGGATGAACTGCGCCTGGTCGAACGTGACCTTGGCGTTGGGGTTCTCCTTAAGATACGCCTGGAACTCGGCGTTCTTCTCCGCGTCGGTGCGCACGACCATATAGCCGGTCATCTTGGAGAAGTAGACGGTGTTGGGTGTGGAGGTGACGAACTTCATGAACTCCCACCCGGCCTCTTTCTTCTCAGTGGGGATGCTCTTGATGATCGTCAGGCCCGAGCCGCCGCCGGGCACGGCGCGCGCCTTCTGCTTGGGCATGAACGCTGTGCCGACGCGCACCGAGGGCATGTTCTGCTGGACCTGGGTCAGGTTCGCGGTCGAATCGACGTAGAACGAGAGCTGACCCTGGTAGAAAGGCTGCGACGTCGCGCCGACGGTCTTGTAGGCGCGCGCGACGCGGTGGCGGTGCACCAGGTCCACGAGAAACTGCAGCGCCTGCACCGTCTCGGGCTGCGTCACCGTCGGGTTGAACTTGTCGTCGGAGAGCTGCCCGCCAAACGACCAGGCGATGGACTGGAACGTCCACCAGTAGCCGGCGACCGGGAAGGCGAACTTGGAGCCGTCGGCGGGATCGGGCTGGAGCGCGCTGCTGCGGCTGAGCTTGCCGGCCACGTCGACCACCTGGTCCCACGAGTCGGGCGCCGTCTCGGGCAGACCGGCGGCGCGGAAGTGGTCTCTGTTCCAGTAGACCAGCGGCGTCGAGCGCGCGAGCGGCACCTGATAGAACTTGCCATCGATCGTCCCGTTCTTGATGAACGTCGGCACGAACGTATCGAACTTCGCGCTCTTGTCCGACTTGGCGAAGTCGTCGAGTGGGTGCAGCGCGCCCATCCGGGCAAAGCCGGGGAGGTACGAGTCGACGGTCATCAGCATGACGTCGGGTGGGGTGTTCGCCGCCAGCACCGCGGTCAGCTTCTGCGCCGCCTGGTCGTAGTTGCCGACGTGCTCGAGCGTGACCTTGACGTCCGAGCGGCTGGCGTTGAAGTCGTCGGTCAGCTTGACCTGCGCGTCGTGGCGCGGCCCTTCGAGTGACTTCCAGTAGGTGAGCTGGACGGGGGACTTGAAGGCGTAGCCGTTGGGCCCGAGGTTGGTCGAGGCGCTCGCGCCGCCGCCCGCGCCACCGGCGCCGCAGGCCACCGCCAGCGCTCCGAGAAGACTTGCTCCGCCCGCAATCGCGGCACGGCGTGTGGGCGTGGTGGCGGTCGGCGTGCGTGTCGGCATTTCAGCGCTCCTTTGTCTGTGCGGCGCCGGCGCGTCGCGCCGCGCGTCGCGGTATCGGTGTTGTGTCTCCATCAGCTTACGGGCTCTGGCGATGCTGGTCTAGCTCCAATCGTCTTCGTTGGCGACGCCGCGCTCGCGCAGCAGCGCGATGGTGCGGCCCGGGTAGTCGCTCGTGATGCCGTCGACGCCCCACTCGAGGAGTGCGTGCACGTGCTCGGCGGTGTTGCCCGGCCAGCCGACGACGCGCAGCCCGGCGGCCTGTGCCTGCGTGACCGCCGCCGCCGAGCCGCGGCTGAGCTGGACGTCCGCCTGACGGCACTCCAGCCGCAGCGCGGTCTCCAGAAAGGCGGAGGAGTCGTACGCGCCGATGAACGCGCGTGGGACGTGCGGCGCGCGGCGGCGCATGATCTCGAGTGCCGCGGGATCGAAGGACGTCGCGGTGACGGCGCGGGGGCGGTGGGCTTCCAGGTGAGAGACGAGCGCGGCGCACACCTGCTCCAGCCGCTCGGGCGTGTCAGTCTTGAGCTCGATGGCCAGGCGGAGGCGCGCGCCGTGCGCCTGGAGCACGTCCTCCAGCAGCGGCACGCGGACAGGTTGTGGCCATGCGACCCCAGCGCGCGCGTCTAGCTTCGCCAGCTCGGCGGCGGTGAACGACGCCACCGGGCCGGTGGCGTTGGTCGTGCGGTCGACGGTCGCGTCGTGGATGACGGCCAGCCGCCGGTCGGCGGTAAGGCGGACGTCGAGCTCCAGGGCGAGGGTGCCATGGGCGACCGCGTAGGCGAAGCCCTCCAGCGTGTTCTCGGGCGCTTCACCGCGCGCCCCACGGTGTCCAAAGACGAGCATGGTGGGACGTCAGCTGTGTGGGGCGTGGCCGACGGGCCATCCGAGTGACTGCCGGACGGCGGTGGGAAGCAGGTGGTCGACGCGCGGCAGGACGTAGGTCGGGCGCTCCGCCGCCGGCGCCTGCGCGAGCGTGTCGGGCGTCGTCTCGCCGGTGAGGACCAGGGCGGACGCCATGTGGCCGTCGCGCGCCATGCGGATGTCGGTGTACAGCCGGTCGCCCGTCATGACACAGTCCTGCGCCTCGAGTCCGAGCGCGTCCAGGGCGCAGGCGAGCATGTAGGGGTCGGGCTTGCCCGAGATCGCCTCGCAGCGCGCACCGCTGCACGCCTCGATGGCGGCGATGACGGCGGCGGCGTCGGGCTCGCCCCGCCCGCCGGGAAACGGGCAGTAGCGGTCGGGGTTGGTCGCGACGAAGCGCGCCGCGGGGCGCCCGCCGCGCGCGGCGGCGCTGGCAGGCCACAGCGCGTCGAAGGCGACCTGCAGCTTGCGGTAGTCGAAGGTCCGGTCGTAGCTGGCGATCACGACGTCGATCTCGGCCGGGTTCGCCGACACGCGGAC
>DASTZM010000035.1:0-2810 GCA_035764305.1 Chloroflexota bacterium
GGCGCGGATCCGCGCGCTGCTGCGCCGGCGCGAACCGGATGCGAGCCGAATCCTGCGCTTCGCCGATCTCACGGTGGACACGTCATCGCGGGAGGTGAAGCGCGGCGCGCGGGACATTCAGCTGACGACGAAGGAGTACGAGCTGCTGGTGTTCTTCATGCGCCACCCGCGTCAGGTGCTGTCCAAGGAGCAGCTGCTGGAGCGCGTGTGGGGGATCGACTTCGACGCGGAGACGCACGTGCTGGAGGTGTACGTGGGGTACCTGCGGCACAAGCTCGATCCGCATGGCCGCGAGGCGCCGCTCATCCATACCGTGCGCGGCGCGGGGTACGTGCTGCGCGAATGACGAGCGAGGCGGGGTGGTGGCGGGTGCCCCTGCCGCGGTGGGGGAGGCGGCGCGCGGCGAGGCCGCGGCGCCGGCGGGGACTGTCGCTGCGCGTCCGTCTGGCGCTGCTGTCGACGTCGCTGCTGGGGGTGACGCTGGTGGTGTTCAGCGTGGTGGTGTACTTCGCCCAGGCGCGGACGCTGGCGGAGGAGGTGGATCGGGCGCTGGTCGATCGCGCGGAGGTGATCGCGAGCGCGATCACGGTGAGTGGGAGCGGGCTGGGGCCGGGAGTGGAGCTGCAGCTGCCCGACGCCGACGCGCTCACGTCGACCGGAACGCTGGTGCAGTTCGTGAATCTGCAGACGGGCGACATCGAGGGGCAGTCGGAGCTGCTGTCGCGATACCGCCTGGCGCTGCCGGTGAGCGCCGAGGTGATCGCAGCGGCGAGGGGCGGCGCGGCGCGCTTCGAGCGCGTGCAGGTGAGCGGCGTGACGTTCCGTCTGTATTCGCGCCCGCTGTTGCTGACGCGGGTGCCAATCGGGCTGGTCCAGGTGGCGCGGCCAATCGAGCCGATCGAGGAGACGATCGCGACGCTGCGGCTCGTGCTGATCGCGGGGACGGCGGGGAGTGTGGCGCTCTCGACGCTGCTGGGGCTGCTGGTGGCGAGCGCGGCGCTGCGACCGATCGGCCGGCTGACGCGCGAAGCGGAGCAGATCGGGCGCTCGCAGGATTTTGGGCGGCGGGTGACGGCGCGCGGGGCGGACGAGGTGGCGCGGTTGGCGACCACGTTCAACGAGATGCTGGGACAGCTGCAGTCGGCGTACGCGTCGCTGCAGTCGGTGAACAGCCGGCTGGCGGCGGCGCTGGAGTCGCAGCGACGCTTCGTGGCGGACGCATCGCACGAGCTGCGGACGCCGCTGACGACGGTGCGCGGCAACGCGTCGCTCCTGAGCCGGTTCGACCAGCTCACACCGGAGGACCGCCGTGCCGTGACGGACCAGATCGCGTCGGAGGCGGAACGCATGACGCGGCTGGTGGGGGATCTGCTGACGCTGGCACGGGCGGACGCGGGGCAGTCGCTGCGACACGAGCGTGTGCGGCTGGCCCCACTGCTGCAGGACGTGGCGCGTCAGGGGCGCATGCTGGCGGACGGGAAGGTGTCCGTCCGCGTCCTGCCGCAGCTGGGCGAGGCGGCCGAGGCGGCGGCGATGGGCGACCCCGATGCGCTGCGCCAGCTGGTGCTGATCCTGGTGGACAACGCGGTCAAGTACACACCGGCAGGCGGCGCGGTGACGCTGGGGCTGCGCGTGGAGGGCAACTCGAGCGGCGGGCAGGTGGCGAAGGTGAGCGTGGTGGACACAGGAATCGGGATCGCGCGGGCGGACCTGCCGCACGTCTTCGAGCGCTTCTATCGCGCCGATCGGGCGCGTCAGACGGGTGGGACGGGCCTGGGGCTGGCGATTGGCAAGTGGATCGCGGAGGCGCACGGCGGGCAGATTGACGTGGAGAGCGAGCTGGGGGCGGGGAGCATCTTCACGGTGACGCTGCCGGTGACCGCGGGTACGGCGGAGGACGAGCGGGCGGGCCAGGCGACGCCTACGCCGGCGGCACAAGCAGCGCCCGAACGGCCAGCCGGTGGGAGTAGTCCGCTAGCTGCGGGAGCCACGTCCCGGTACACGTCAGAAGGGTGAGGCGGGGGCGGTCATCGGGAGTCACGATGGAAGCGTCGGTGCGCTCGACGCGCCGCGTCTCGTCGACCCGGTAGGTGAGCAGCTCGCCGCTTGCGCCCTGGACGACGATCTCGTCGCCCGGGCCGAGCTTGTCCAGGTCCTGGAAGACGTTGCCGGCGTTGAGGCTGGTGACGTGGCCGAGTAGGACCATGTTGCCGATCCCACCGGCGCCGGCGGTGCCCTGGGCGTGGCCGGCGCGGAAGGCGGGCACCTCCCACGTCACGCCGCTGCCGACGCGGATGAGCTGGGCGGGGACGATCTCGGCGTCGAGCCGGATACGGGGGACCGACAGACGGACGGGCGCCGGAGCGGGCGTCTCGTCGCGCGCGCCGGCGACGCCTTCGACGGCGACGGGGAGGGCGTGGGCGGCCTCGTCGGGGGTGAGTGGCGCGGCGGAGGGCTGGGGGTGGGCGGGGACGAGGCCGAGGCCGGCGGCGAGACGCGTCAGCTCCAGCTGGAGGCCGCGGCGCGGGCCGGCGCCGAGGGTGATGAGGCCGGCGAGGCCGAGACTGAAGAGCAGCACGCCGGCGAGCGTGGCGAGCGCGCGCATGTGACGGTTGGTGGGAAGTGCAAGATCGCGGCCGGGCGGCGCGGAGGGAGCGGAGAGCGGGGAGCGGGGACGGGCGGCGAGCGCCTGGCGCGCTAGTGGTCCGTCAATCGGGAAGTGAGGGATAGAGGTGTGTGAGCTTGATGCGGGCATCGGTGGTGCGGAAGCGCCAGTTGACGGCACAGCGGTGGCGGTTGCGGGCGCGCTC
>DASTZM010000036.1:0-2722 GCA_035764305.1 Chloroflexota bacterium
CGCGGGCCTTCTCGCCGAAGATGGCGCGCAGGAGGCGCTCCTCGGCGGTCGGCTCGGTCTCGCCCTTGGGCGTGATCTTGCCGACCAGGATGTCGCCGGGCTTGACCTCGGCGCCCTCGTAGATGATCCCGTCCTCGTCGAGGTTGCGCAGGCTCTCCTCGCCCACGTTCGGGATGTCGCGGGTGATCTCCTCGGGACCCAGCTTCGTGTCGCGGGCCTCGATCTCGTGCTTCTCGATGTGGATCGAGGTGAACAGGTCGTCCTTGACGAGGCGCTCGCTGATGACGATGGCGTCCTCGTAGTTGCCGCCCTCCCAGGGGAGGAAGGCGACCAGGATGTTCTGGCCCAGCGCCAGCTCGCCCGCCTCGGTGCTGCTCGAGTCGGCGAGCACCTGCTCGGCGGTCACGCGGTCGCCGACGTCGACGATCGGGCGCTGGTTGATGCAGGTGCCCTGGTTGGAGCGCAGGAACTTCTTGAGCCGGTACGTGTCGCGCACGTCGCCCGTGTCGCGCTCGACCTGGATGTGGTCGGCGGTGACGCTGACCACGGTGCCGGGCTCCCTGGCGACCACCACCTGCTGTGAGTCGAATGCGGCGCGGTACTCGACGCCGGTCCCGACCACCGGGGCCTCCGGCGAGAGGAGCGGCACCGACTGGCGCATCATGTTCGAGCCCATCAGCGCGCGGTTCGCGTCGTCGTGCTCGAGGAACGGGATGAGCGCGGTCGCCACGCTGACGATCTGCTTGGGGCTGACGTCCATGTAGTCGACCGTGTCGGGGCGCTCCTCGAGGAACTTGTCGCGGTAGCGCACCAGCACCCGCTCCTCGGCGAAGTGGTTCCCGTCGTCGAGCACGGCGTTGGCCTGCGCGACGTGGAACTTCTCCTCCTCGGAGGCATCGAGGTACTCGATCTCATCGGTCACCACCGGGCGGATGCGGACCGAGGCGAGCTTGTGCTCCTTTATCTGCGCCCAGAGCTTGTCGTCGATGGTGGCGCCCGCCCTGGCGATCGCCTTGCCGCCCTCGCTGGCGGCGAGATCCTCGGCCAGCGTCTGGCCGAGGACATCGGCCTGGCGGTCCCTGTGCGACACGAAGCGGCGCACCTTGCGGTACGGCGTCTCGATGAAGCCGTAGCTGTTGATCCGGCCGTACGTGGCCAGCGAGCCGATGAGACCGATGTTCGGACCCTCCGGCGTCTCGATCGGGCACATCCGACCGTAGTGGGACGGGTGCACGTCGCGGACGTCGAAGCCGGCGCGCTCGCGCGACAGGCCGCCGGGGCCCAGCGCGGAGAGGCGTCGCTTGTTGGTCAGCTCGGCCAGCGGGTTGGTCTGGTCCATGAACTGGGAGAGCTGGCTGCCGCCGAAGAACTCCTTCATGGCCGCCACCACCGGGCGGATGTTGATGAGCGCGTTCGGCGTCGCCTGCTCGGCATCGGTGATCGTCATCCGCTCCTTCACGACCCGCTCCATGCGGAGCAGACCGATGCGGAACTGGTTCTGGATCAGCTCGCCGTTGGCGCGGATGCGCCGGTTGCCGAGGTGGTCGATGTCGTCCGGCTCACCGCGCCCGTTGTTGAGCTCGATGAGCTTGCCGACGATGGCCACGATGTCGTGCTTGCTGATGACCCGGCTCTCGCGCGGGTGCTCGCCGCCCTCGCCGGGCAGCTCGATCTTCAGCTTGCGGGCGACGTCGCCGAGCGCCTTGTTGAGCTTGTAGCGCCCGACGCGACCGAGGTCGTAGCGGCGGAAGTTGAAGAACAGGCTGGTAACCAGCGCGCGGGCGTTGTCGACCGTCGGCGGGTCGCCGGGGCGCAGCTTCTTGTAGACCTCGATGAGCGCCTCGTCCTGCGTCTGCGCCGGGTCCTTCTCCAGCGTCAGCGCGGTGAACGGGTGCTCCGGGTTGTCGTCGACGCTCTTGAAGAGGGCCTCGATCTCCGCGTTGTCGGTGAAGCCGACGGCGCGCAGCAGCGTGGTGACCGGGATCTTGCGCTTCCGGTCGACCTTGACGCTGAGCAGGTCCTTGTTGCTCGTCTCGAACTCGAGCCACGCGCCGCGGTTCGGGATCACCTTGGCGGCGAACAGGGGGCGGCCGGTGGCCGGATCCTCGGCGGAGGTGTAGTAGACGCCGGGCGAGCGCACCAGCTGGCTCACCACGACGCGCTCGGCGCCGTTGATGATGAAGGTGCCCTGCTCCGTCATCCACGGGAAGTCACCCATGAAGACGGTCTGGTGCTTGACCTCGTCGGTCTCCTTGATGACGAGGTCGACCTCGACCTTGAGCGGCTTGGCGAAGGTCAGGTCGCGGGTGCGGCACTCCTCCTCGCTGAACTTCGCGTCCTCGAAGTAGTAGTCGCGGAAGTGCAGCTCCAGGTTCTTGCCGGTGAAATCGGTGATCGGGGTGATCTCGTCGAGCAGCTCACGGAGGCCGTTCTCGACGAACCAATGGAACGAGTCGGTCTGAGTCTGGATCAGGTTCGGGAGGGGAAGGACCTCCGGAATGTGCGAGAAGTTCTCACGGCGCGGGGCCAGCTCAAACCGGCTGGCCGACTCGGCCAAAGCCATTCAGGACTCCTTGAAAAGGGCATAGTGGGACGCGGACACGCGAAAAGGGAGTATAGCAGGATGAGGCACTTCGTCAACTGAAGCGCCTCCCGCCGCCGACCGTGTTGCGGCGCCACCAGGCCCCGTGGCCCATCCGACGTCAGGTCGGCGCCCGGACGC
>DASTZM010000037.1:0-9718 GCA_035764305.1 Chloroflexota bacterium
GGACCGGGAGGGACGGACCTATGGTGTGCCAGCTGTACTGCCAAGTGCATCGCTGGGTAGCTAAGTCCGAGCTGATAAGCGCTGAAAGCATCTAAGCGCGAAGCACGCCTGGAGATGACGTGTCTCTCCCCTAGAGGGATAAGTCCGCTCCGAGATCAGGAGTTTGATAGGCGGCAGGTGGAAGGGCAGCAATGTCCGCAGCCGAGCCGTACTAACGGACGAACGGCTATTTGTTTCCCTTTCTTCACGCAGCACGCTCTACTGCTAAGCCGGCTAATTTGAAGTTTTCCTCTTCGATCGGGTCCACGCGCTCGTACATGCGGGCACGCGGCCCACAGGGCTTCTTTCCAACTTTGGCACTGGTGGCCAGAGCGGGGCGGTACCACCCGTTCCCATCCCGCACACGGCCGTGAAGCGCCCCAGCGCCGACGATACTGTTCTCGGAAGGGAACGGGACAATAGGTCGCCGCCAGGCATCAAAACACCTCCTCACAAGGGAGGTGTTTTCTTTTTGCCAAACGAACCCCCGCCGCTGTTCCGCAAGCGTGTAGCCGAAGGGGCTACTTGGGTCGGCCGTTCAGCGCCCGTGTGAGGCCGTACTCGAAGCTGTCGGCGAGCGCCAGCCAGCTTGCTTCGATGATGTTCGTCGAGGCGCCGACGGTGGTCCAGGTGGCCTGGCCATCCGAGGAGTCGATCATCACGCGGGGGACGGCGGCGGTGCCATTCGCCTCGTCGACGATGCGCACCTTGTAGTCCGTCAGGCGGATCTCTTGGATCTCCGGGTAGGCCGGCGCGAGCGCCTTGCGTAGTGCGTTGTCCAGCGCGTTGACCGGTCCGTTGCCTTCACCCGCGGTGTGGAGCGTCTGGTCGCCGACACGCACCTTGACCATCGACTCGGCGAGCATGTCTTTCCCGCCCCGAGTCTCGACCAGGACGAGAAAGTCGACCAGCTCGAACGGCGGTAGGTAGCCGGGCTGCAGCCGGCGCACCATCAGCTCGAACGACGCCTCCGCTCCCTCGAACTGGTAGCCCCTCCCCTCGAGTAGCTTCACACGCTCCACGATGGCCCGTGCGCTGTCCGGGGAACCGAGCTCGAGCCCGAGCGTCTGTGCCTTGGAGGCGACCGCGGCGCGACCGGAGAGCTCGGAGATGAGGATGCGCTCGTCGTTCCCGACCAGGCGCGGATCGACGTGCTGGTAGCTCATCCGATTCTTGCGCATCGCGTCGGCGTGGTAGCCCGCCTTGTGCGCGAAGGCGCTCTGGCCCACGTACGCCATGTGCGGGTCGGGGTGGAGGTTGGCGACCTCCGAGACGTAGCGGGAGACCTCGGCTAGCGAGCAGAGCTGGTCGACGGTGACACAGGCGATGCCCAGCTTGAGCTGCAGGTTGGGGATGATCGCGCAGAGGTTGGCGTTGCCGCAGCGCTCGCCGTAGCCGTTGATCGTGCCCTGCACGTGGGTCGCGCCGGCCTGGACGGCGGCGAGGGTGTTGGCCACGGCCAGCTCGGCGTCGTTGTGGGTGTGGATGCCGACCTGGGCATCGGGTAGCTCCCGCCGGACGGCGGCGACAATCTCCGCCACCTCATTGGTCAGCGTCCCGCCGTTTGTGTCGCACAGCGCCAGGCAGTCGGCGCCGGCGTCGAAGGCGGCGCGTAGACACGCCAGAGCGTAGTCGCGGTTCTGCTTGTACCCGTCGAAGAAGTGCTCCGCGTCGTGGATCGCCTCCTTGCCGTGGCGCTTCAAGAAGGCGATCGAGTCGCCGATCATGGCCAGGTTCTCCTCGAGGGAGACGCCGAGCACCTCTCGGACGTGGACTTCCGAGTTCTTACAGACGAGCGTAACGACGGGGGTCCCGGCCGACACAACGGCGGCCAGGTTGGGGTCGTTGTCCGCGGTGTTGCCCTTATACCGGGTGGCGCCGAACGCGGTGATCCTGGCGCTGCGCCAGGTCATCTTGGCGGCGCGGGCAAAGAACTCCTGGTCGCGCGGGTTGGAGCCGGGAAACCCGCCCTCGATGTAGTGGACGCCGAGGCCATCGAGGCGGCGGGCGACCTTGAGCTTGTCCTCGAGCGAGAAGGAGAGCCCCTCACGCTGGACGCCGTCGCGGAGCGTCGTGTCGTAGAGCTTAACCGTCACTTGATTCGCAGCTGCGCGACGCGCTCCGCGACGTGCTGTGCCAGCGCCTCGGTCGTGACGGTTGTCGTTCCGGGACCTGCGATGTCGGCGGTGCGAAAGCCGTCGTTCAAGACGGCTTCGACCGCGCCTTCGACGGTGTCGGCGGCGTCGGGCATCGCGAGCGAGTGGCGCAGCATGAGCGCCAGGCTGAGAATGGCGGCGATGGGATTGGCCTTGCCGCTGCCGACGACCTCGGGCGTGTAGAGGGCGGTGCCGTGGATCGGCTCGTACAGGCCGCGCGTGCCGCCGGCTCGGTTCTTCTGGGTTCCCAGGCTGGCCGATGGCAGCATGCCCATCGAGCCGGCGAGAACCGCCGCCTCGTCGGTCAGGATGTCGCCGAACATGTTCTCGGTGACCATGACGTCGAAGCTGGTCGGGCGGCGCATCAGATACATCGCCGCCGAGTCGACCAGCAGGTGCTCGACCTCGACGTCGGGGTAGTCCTTGGCGACACGCGTCGCGACCTCGCGCCAGAGGCGGCCCGAGTTGAGGACGTTGGCCTTGTCGACCGACGCGAGCTTCTTGCGCCGGCCGCGCGCCAGCTCGAAGCCGGTGCGCAGCACACGCTCGATCTCCCCCTCCGAGTAGGCAAGCGTGTCGACCGCCTTCATGGTTCCGCCGGCGGTCGTCCAGCGCTTGCTCGGCTTGCCGAAGTACAGGCCGCCCGTCAGCTCGCGGATGACGATCAGGTCTGTGCCGCGGACGATGTCCTCCTTGAGCACAGAGTGCGACAGGAGGGCGGGGAAGAGCTTGACCGGGCGCAGGTTGGCGAAGAGCTTGAGCGCCTTGCGCAGCCCAAGGATCCCCTGCTCTGGACGGACGGCGGCGCGCGGATCGTCCCACTTCGGGCCGCCGACGGCGCCGAAGTACACCGCGTCGGCGCGCCTGCATAGGTCGAGCGTCGCGTCCGGCAGGGCACTGCCCTGAGCGTCGATCGCCGCGCCGCCGATCGGGGCGCGCTCGGTCTCGAAGCGGACGCCGAACCGGCGCGAGACGGCGTCGAGCACGCGCAGCCCCTGGTCGACTACTTCGACGCCGATGCCGTCTCCGGGAAGGACGGCGACGAGCGGGGTGCGGCTAGCGGGCATGGACGGGCTCCTTCTGCGTGCTCGCGGCGGGCTGCTTGGCGTTGGGGAGGAGTGGCGACCGGCGCCGCTCGAAGGCATCGATGTCCTCCTGGTGCTGCAGCGTCAGGCCGACGTTGTCGAGCCCGTTCAGCAGGCAGTGCTTGCGGAACTCGTCGACGTCGAAATGCGCCACCACGCCCTCCTCGTCGGAGACGGTCTGCTCCTCCAGGTCGACGGTCAGCTGGTAGCCGGGGCGCTCCTTGGCTCGGTTCAGGATCTCGTTCACCGTCTCCTCGGGGAGGACGATCGGGAGCATCCCGTTCTGGAAGCAGTTGTTGTAGAAGATGTCCGCGAACGACGGCGCGATGATCGTGCGAAAACCCATGTCCTCCAGCGCCCAAGGCGCGTGCTCTCGAGACGAGCCGCAGCCAAAGTTGCGCCCGGCCACCAGGATCGTCGCGCCTTCGTAGCCCGGCCGGTTCAGCTCAAACTCGGGGTTGGGCGTGCCGTCCTCGCGGTAGCGCCAGTCGAAGAAGGCGAACGGGCCGAACCCCGTGCGCTCGATCCGCTTGAGGAACTGCTTGGGGATGATCTGGTCGGTGTCGACGTTGACCCGGTCCAGCGGACCGACGGTTCCGGTGACTTTGGTGTAGGACTGCATGCTCAGTTCTTCCGATCCCAGGTTCTGACGTCCACGAAGTGGCCCGCGATGGCGGCGGCGGCGGCCATCTGCGGGCTGACCAGGTGCGTGCGGCCACCCTTGCCTTGCCGCCCCTCGAAGTTCCGATTGGAGGTGGAGGCGCACCGCTCGCCGGGCTTGAGGATGTCCGGGTTCATGCCCAGACACATCGAGCAGCCCGCCTCGCGCCAGTCGAAACCGGCCGACTTGAAGACCTTGTCGAGCCCTTCCTGTTCGGCTTGGAGCTTGACGAGCATCGAGCCGGGGACGACCATGGCATAGACGTTGCGGCTGACCTGCTTGCCGCGCACGATCTCGGCGGCGGCCCGCAGGTCCTCGATGCGGGCGTTGGTGCACGAGCCCAGGAAGACGCGCTCGATCGGGATCTCCTGGACCGGAGTGCCGGGCTGCAGCCCCATGTACTCGAGCGCACGCTCGGCCGAGCGCCGGTCGGCGTCGTCCTTGAAGTCCTTAGGGTCCGGGATGCGTCCGGTGATGGGGACGACCTGGCCAGGGTTGGTGCCCCAGGTGACGACGGGGACCAGGTCGTTCGCGTGGAAAAGCTCGGCGCGGTCGTACTTCGCGCCGGGATCGGTGGCGAGCGAGCGCCAGTGCTCGACGGCGCGCTCGAACGCCTTGCCCTGGGGCGCGTGCGACCTGCCTTCCAGGTAGGCGAAGGTCTTGTCGTCGGGGGCGACCATGCCCGCGCGGGCGCCCCACTCGATCGACATGTTGCAGACGGTCATCCGGCCCTCCATGGAGAGGTTGCGGATCGCCTCGCCCGTGTACTCGACGACGTATCCGGTGCCGCCGGCCGTGCCGAGTCGCCCGATGACGCTCAGGATGATGTCTTTCGCCGTGACGCCGTCGGGGAGCTGCCCGTCGACGCGCACTTCCATCGTCTTGGGTCGCGCCTGGGAGAGGCACTGCGTCGCCAGGACATGCTCTACCTCGGACGTGCCGATGCCGAAGGCGAGCGCGCCGAACGCGCCGTGGGTGGAGGTGTGGCTGTCGCCGCAGACGATGGTCATCCCCGGCTGGGTCAGCCCCAGCTCGGGGCCAATGACGTGCACGATGCCCTGTTTGTCCGAGTTCAGGTCGTACAGCGGGATGCCGAACTCGGCGCAGTTCTTGGACAGCGTATCCATCTGCTGTTGAGCGACCTCGTCGGTCGTCGGCAGAGAGCGGTCCCACGTCGGAACGTTGTGGTCCATCGTGGCCACGGTCAGGTCCGGCCGGCGGACCGTGCGACCGGTGAGGCGTAGCGCTTCGAAGGCCTGCGGCGAGGTCACCTCATGGACGAGGTGCAGGTCGATATAGACGAGAGCGGGCTCACCCGCAGCGTCGCGGACGAGGTGCGCGTCCCAGATCTTCTCGAAGAGGGTCTTTGGCATGGCTTCCTGATGCGTCCTGGTATGGGCTGAGTCGACGTAAAGCCTACGCGTTTACGGGCTCTTTGCGTCGGGGCGCGCGCTTGTGGGTGGGCTGGCCGTGGCGCCCCTTGGCACCGGCGTAATCGGGCTTGCCGGAGGTCCGCTCCTTCTGGGCCGCGACGACCTTGTTCAGAGCATTAAGGTACGCCCGGCCGGAGGCGACGATGATGTCGGTGCTCGTTCCGCGCCCGATGAAGGAGCCCTCGTCGGTCTCGATCCGCACCGATACCTCGCCCAGCGCGTCGATGCCCTCGCCGACGGCGGAGACGTTGTAGTCGGCCAGGCGCGTCGGGATGCCGATGATCCGGTCGACGGCCTTGCAGACCGCATCGACCGGTCCATCGCCGATGGCCGCGTCCTGACGCTCCTCGCCGCCGGGCGAGACGATCTTGACCGTCGCGGTCGGGACGGCGGGCTCGCCGCACGTCACCTGGACCCATTCGAGCCGGTAGGTCTCTTCGACGGTGAGCTGCTGGTCGGCGACGACGGCCTCGATGTCGGCGTCGGTGACCTCTTTCTTCCGGTCGGCGATCTCTTTGAAGGAGCGGAAGGCCCGCATGAACTCGTCGTCGTTCATTTCGTAGCCCAGCTTCTTGAGCCGGTCCCGGAAGGCGTTGCGGCCGGAGTGTTTGGAGATGACGATCCGACTGTCCGAGCGCCCAATGCTCTCGGGCGTCATGATCTCGTAGGTGCTGCGCTCCTTGAGCATCCCATCCTGGTGCAGGCCGGAGGCGTGCGAAAAGGCGTTGGAGCCGACGACAGCCTTGTTGGGCTGCACCGGGAAGCCCATGTAACTCGAGACCAGGCGGCTGGTGCGCCAGATGTGGTCAGTCTTGACGCCGGTCTCGCACTGGAAGTAGTCCGACCGCGTCTTGAGCGACATGACGATCTCTTCCAGCGCGGCGTTGCCGGCGCGCTCGCCGACGCCATTCACAGTGCACTCGACCCACTCCGCTCCGACCTTCACCGCCGCGAGCGTCAACGCGGTGGCCATGCCCAGGTCGTTGTGGCAGTGGACCGAGACGGCGGCCTTGTCGATGTTGGGGACGTTGTCGACGACGTACTTGACCAACTCGGCGAACTCGGGCGGCTGCATGTAGCCGAGCGTGTCGGGGATGTTGATGACGGTGGCGCCGGCGTCGATCGTGGCCTCGAACACTCGGCAAAGGAAGTCCCAATCCGAGCGCGCCGCGTCCATGGCCGAGAACTCGACCTCGCCGATCAGCTCACGCCCGCGCTTGACGGCGGCGACAGCCATTTCGAGTGCCTGCTGGCGGGTGATGCGCAACTGGTAGTTGAGGTGGATGTCCGACGTCGAGAGCACGGTGTGCAGGCGCGGTGCGACGGCCTTCTTGAGGGCGTTGCCCGTCGTCTCGATATTGGCCAGCTTCGCATCGGAGAGCGCCGCGACCTGACAGTTCTTGACCAGCTCGCAGATGGTCTCGACGGCGCGGAAGTCGCCGGGCGAGGTGGCGGGGAACCCGGCCTCGATGCAGTCGACGCCCAGGCGCTCGAGCTGCTGGGCGATGTCGATCTTCTCCTCGAGCGTGAGCGCGCCACCAGCCGCTTGCTCGCCGTCGCGCAGCGTGGTGTCAAAGATCTTGATGCGTCGCATTGGGGTCTCCCTTACCTCGGGTACTGGGGCACTACTTGGCGTTCAGCCAGCTCATCATCGACCGCAGCTCGCGGCCGACGACCTCGATGGGGTGCTCCTGCTCGCGCCGGCGCGTCGCCAGGAACGCCGGGCGGCCGACCTGGTTCTCTGTGATCCAGCGCTTGGCGAACTCGCCGTTCTGGATCTCCTCTAGCACCTGCTTCAGCGTTTCCTTGACGCGCGAGTCGATGACGCGCGGCCCGGTGACGTAGTCGCCGTACTCGGCCGTGTCAGAGACGACCTGGCGCATGTAGGTCAGGCCGCCCTGGTAGAAGAGGTCGACGATTAGCTTCAGCTCGTGGAGCGTCTCGAAGTAGGCCGACTCGGGCTGGTAGCCCGCCTCGACCAGCGTCTCGAAGGCGGCCTTGATGAGTGCGCTGACGCCGCCGCACAGGATGACCTGCTCGCCGAACAGGTCGGTCTCGGTCTCCTCCAGGAAGGTGGTCTCCAGCACGCCGGCGCGCGTCCCGCCGATCCCCTTGGCGTAGGCGAGTGCATTCTCCTTGGCCTGCCCCGAGTAGTCCTGGTGGACCGCGATCAGGCAGGGGACGCCCGAGCCTTCGACAAAGACCTCGCGCACGCGCGTACCGGGCGCCTTGGGGGCGATCATGCTCACGTCCACGGTCTTGGGCGGGACGATCTGGTTGAAGTGGATGTTGAAGCCGTGCGCGAACATGATGGTCTGCCCATCGCGCAGGTTGGGCTCTACGTCCTGCAGGTAGACCTGGCGCTGGGTCTGGTCAGGAATGGTGAACATCACCACGTCGGCCGCCTTGACCGCCTCGGCGTTCTCGACGATCTTCAGCCCGGCCGACTCGGCCTTTTGCTTGGACTGAGAGCCTTCGTAGAGTCCGACGACGACGCTGACGCCGCTGTCCTTGAGGTTCAGGGCGTGTGCGTGGCCCTGGGCACCGTAGCCGAGGACGGCAACGGTCTTGCCGCGCAGGCGCCCCAGGTCGGCGTCTGCGTCGTAATAGATCTTGGCTGGCACGGGAAGTGGGTCTCCTTACGTGAAAATGCGGCGCTCGTCACAGAGGACGAGAGCCGCTCAGGAGTTCCCGTGGTACCACCCCACTTGACACGACCAACCGAACCGGGGGACCGGAACGGGCGCATCGTGCCCACTTGACCCGTTAACGGCGGGGGCCGGCTTTGCCTACTTGGTGTTCGGCGAAGCTGCTCGGGGGCGAGTTCGGTGCCTTCCCTTCCAGCGCCCCCTCGCAGCTGCCGAGAGCTTTCTGGTCTTAGGAAGGGGCAGGACGCCTACTACTCCCCGTCAACGCGACGTATGGTGTTGTGCGATGCGGAACGACGTTCCGCAAGTGGCGATGATCCTACCAGCGCCGGCGCGGCGAGTCAAGGCAGCACCCGGTAGCGAGCACTGAAGTGCGCGCTCCACGGAGCTGCGCGGGAGCGCTCCAGCTGCGCCTCGACCGGCGCCAGCAATCGGTACACGATCGGCGGCGTGAAATCAGGTAGGAACGTGAAGTAGTCGACACGCTCCAGAGTCGCCTCGGGCGCGACAGGTAAGCGACGGGCGTCCAGCCAGCGCTCGGTCCCGAGGTCGATCCGCTTCAGCAATGGAAAGACGTAGACCATGTAGAAGCGGTAGAGAGGGTTGCGCGTGTTGATCTCGTGGATCAACACGGGGCACTCCGGCCGAACCGCGCGCACCAACTCCCGCAGCGCGGCGACCTGGTCGGGCTCAGTCTCCAGATGGTGGAGGATGTTGACCGCGAGCGCCCCGGCGAAGGCGCCGGGCGGGAACGGGAGCGCCGTGGCGGACGCGACGACGAGCGGCAGCCCGCGCGCGTGGGATCGACGTGCGGCCCGCAGCTGGCGCAGCGACAGGTCGACTCCCACGGGTTTGTACCCCTCCTGGGCGAGAGTCTCGAGGTACCAGCCATGGCCGCACCCGACGTCGAGGATCCGCGCCCCAGGTCGGACGTCAGCCCGATCGAGCGCGTGGAGGGTGATCTCCGTCTTGCGGGCGACGACGCGCGCCCGGGCATCGGGAGAGAGCTGGGCAGCGTAGTCAGGGGCGAGCGTGTCAAAGTGTGTCCCGCGGGGGTCGGCGGGCCGACGCGTCACGCCGACCAGCAAGGGTAGGGCCACCACCCCAGCTAGTCGCGATGTGCCCCCAGCGTGCCGGCCGGCGAGCGTCACCACGAGCGCGGCATAGACGCGGGCGCTGAGCCTCGCCGGAAGACGGACCCCAACCTGGCGCAGCGAGAAATGCCACCCAAAGAACCCGGCGCACCACGCGACCGCGCGAGCGCCTCCCGACCCTAGCCGGCCGATCGCTGGGCCTCGACGGGCTCGCGACCCGAAATGGGCTGAGTCGGTGGACCGTCAACGCGGCGATAGTCACCCCTGGTGAGGAGACGCTCGAGCCAGACGTTGAGCACGATGTAGAGATAGCGGCTGCCCTGCTCCTCGAGGTGTAGCGCGGAGACCCCGTGCCGGCGCGAGCGCCATGTAATCGGGACAACCTTGTATGAGTACCCGCGCACGATGGCCTTGAGCGGCAGCTCGACTGTCAAGTTGAAGTGGGGCGAGAGCAGGGGCTGGCAGCCCTGAAGGACGTACGTCCGGTAGCCCTTGAAGGCGTTGGTGACGTCGTTGTAGTCCAGCCCGAACAGCAGCTTGATGAACAGGTTGGCCAGGCGGTTGATGACCAGCTTGAAGCGCGGGTAGTCGTGCACGCGCCC
>DASTZM010000038.1:0-4318 GCA_035764305.1 Chloroflexota bacterium
GAACAATGTCTCCGAGCTTCTGACCACGACCGCGCTGGCGGCCACCTCCACAGTCTACGTCGACACGGGAGCGCCTCCGACCGTGAGCTACTACGTCGTGCGCGCGGTCAACAGCCGCGGCGCGCTCGGACCGGCGAGCAGTCCACCGGTAGCCGGCATCCCATCGTCGGACACCGTCGCTCCCACCCTCGTGTCGCTCTCTCCCGCCAGCGGGACGGTCAGCGTGGGCACAGACACGCAGCTCTCTATCACCTTCAGCGAGCCTATGTCGACCTCGAACACGGCTGCATCGATCTCGCTCTATCCCTGCGCGAGCTCGAGCTGCACTGTCACCGGTACCGCGATCACATTTGCCACAGTGACGTGGAACAGCACCAGCAGCGCCGTGCAACTCACCCCGAGCGCGGCGCTCGCCACCTCGACGTACTATGTCCTCTCTGTCGGCGCGGGGGCGAAAGACGCGTCGCTGAATGCCCTCCAGAATCCCGGCTACAGCGTCTTCCGCACCGGCTCCGGCGCCGACACCGTGTCTCCTCAGGTCGTTCCACCGACCTACCCGGCCGACGGATCGGTCGACGTGCCGCTCAACGTGCGCATCGTCGTCGCGTTCAGCGAGGCGATGCAGCAGTCCGCGACCGAAGGCGCCACGTCGGTCCGCTGCTCCACGTCGGCCCTGGCGCTGGGCTGTTCACATCCGACCGCGACGGCGACGTACTCCTGGAACGCGGCCGGAACCGTGATGACGATGTATCCCGGCGGCCTCCAACAGAGCAAGGGGTACGTCCTGCAGATCACGGGCGACGCCAAGGACCTGGCGGGCAACTCTCTTGCCGGCGTCGCCGCGGGAACGGTTGCGTACTCGGCCGAGCTGTTCACCACCGGGAACAGCGATGACGTTGACAAACCACTGGTCGTGCCACCGACAACGCCTGAAAGCGGTGCGTCGAACGTGCCGTCAAACGTCTCGCTGGTCATTCGGTTCAGCGAGGCGATGCAGCAGGACGCAACGCAGAGCGCGCTGTCGCTCTCGTGCGTGCCCACAAGCACGTGCACCGTCCCGTCACCGCTCACTAGCTCCTGGAATACAGCTGGTACGGCGCTGACAGTCTCCCCACCGGGAAGCGGCTTCTCTTCGAACGCGACCTACACCGCCACGATCAGCACCACCGCGAAGGACCTGGTCGGCAACACGATGCAGTCGTCCTACTCGTGGTCGTTCGGAACGGGTGTGCCGGACTACGCCACGCCGACGGCAGTAACGGTCACCGGCCCGTCCACGGCGACGTGGACGACCGGCAGCACATTCCCGATCAGCGGGTTGACGCCGGAGAACACGCTGCTTGTGAAGGTGTGGCGGGACGCGAACGCGAACGGGACATTCGAGTCGGCCGACGACCCACTGGTCACAACGGTTCAGCTCTATGGATCGCTGACGACGTTCTCCATCGACGTGCCGTTAGCTCCGGGGCAGGAGAACCGCTTCCTGGTCACGGCGGCGGACGTCGCCGGGAACCAGAGCACCGCGGTTGCGGTCCCCTCCATCTATCAAGGAGAGAAGCGCACGATCCCTGGCACCGTGACGGCCAGCCCGGGGAGCAGCACCATCAGCGTCTACGCGCCGTACAGCGGCGACCTTGACGTCACCGGAAATGTCACCGGCACGGCCACGGTCGAGTGGAACACCAGCAACTCCTTCACCGCCACGACGTGTGTGTCGGGGAGCGCCGGGAAGTGCACCATGGCGCGTGGCAGCGAGGCGTTCACTGCGACCATCAGCGGTCTTGGCCAGACCACGCCGATCTACGTCCGGGTGACGTACTCCGACACGGACGGCGTGTCTGGCACGGCGACGCAGACGATCAGCACGACGACGCTGAGTGGAACGAAGACCGGTCTAATCAACGGCCTGGTTCTCACTCGAAGCCGCATCGCGGCGGCGGCGCCGCAGAGCACGACCCTGAGCTTCACCGTTCCGTCCACTGTCAATAAGAGCCAGGTCGAGATCCGCAGCTCAGCGAACGTCACCGTCCGCAACTTCGGCTGCCAGGACACCCCCGTAGGGGGCGGCACGGTGACGGTCACGTGGGACGGGAAGAACGACTCGCTGCAGTTCGTCCCGGACGGCGTCTACAACACGCTGATCACCGCCGCCGAGTCAAACAGCTGCAACAGCAACGCGCAGCAGGAGATCGGCGGCACGATCACCATCAGTAACGTGACGGCGATTGCCATTTCGCCCCCGCCGGCGGCGATCACTCTGGGCAAGGATGACACTGTCACAGTGGTGGCGACGCTGCGCAACGGGCGCAACGAGCTCGTCGCCGATGGCGTCCCGGTGTCGTGGTCCGCGAGCGGCTCGTTCAACAATTTCACCATCGCGACGACAACTGCGGGATCGACGACGAGCTACACCGGCACCGCTGGCGGTGGGAGCTGCAGCGTGTCGTCAGGATCGGGCCAGGCGTGCACCAAGCTGACCGTCGGGTCCCCCCAGCTCCAGACCATCACCATCGTCGCGTCGGTGGCGTCCCAGGACACGACCGACACCACGGTTCCCGTGAGCAGCACTGTCATCAGCGCCTCGACGACCGTCAACGATCCACCGTCGGCGCCGACGGGGCTGCGGCTCGCGCTGGGGAGCATCCGTATCGCGTGGGACGCGCCTAACGACCCCAAGGTCGCGGGCTACCGGGTGTACATCGGCACTGAAAGCCGGAACTACAGCACGATGGTTGACGTGGGCGCCGAGACGTCCTACCGCTACGAGGATGTCGTACCGGGCACGCGCTATTACGTCACCGTCTTGTCCTACGACAAGAACGGGCAGCTCAGCGCCCTCGGCGAGGAGGGGACGATCGACATCCCGAAGCTGACGGTGACGCCGACGCCGACTCCGACCCGGACGCCGACCGCGACACCGACGGGAACGCTCACGGCCACGCCCACGCCGCTGGGCGCCACGCGTACCGCGACGGTCGTGAGCACGGCCACGCCGACCGCGTCGACGCCAGCCGGTGTGACGACGACCACACCGACGGGGACCGCGGGCTCATCGGGTGGCGCAACGGCAACAGGGGGCACGACCAGCGCGAGTGGTGCAACTCCGACACCCCTGCCGTCCAGCGCGGCGTCACCAACGCCGACGCCACCAGCGACGGCCGTCTCCACCGTTTCGGCGGTCACCCCGACGCCTGGTCAGGCAGCGGGTCCGACTGCGACGGCGACAGGCATCGGGGCTACCGCCACAGGAGCGGCGGGCACCGGCACTGCGACGCAAGCACCCGGAGTGACCCCCCTCGCGGGAACTCCGGCTGCAGCGACATCCGTCCCGACCACGAGCGCACCCTCCACCGCGGCACCGGCGGCGCCAACCTTGGCACCCACTTCAGCGTCGGGCGCCGCGGCGACGAGTGTGCCCGGGTCAGTGGCGACGGCCGGACCGGCGGCAACGGCACTGTCCGCCGCGACACCTGCCCCGGCAGCCACCTCCGCGCCAGCGGCGGCCTCGGCGCCGTCGGCGACCGCGGTACCCGCCCGCCCGGCGGCGGGCCAGTAGACGAGCGGCGTGGTCGCGTGGCTCGGTCTGTTGCCTGCGTCGCCAGCCGCCCGCCCTGGGCGGCTGCCTATGCCGTCTGAGGCTGGCAGATCTGGCGGACGCGCTCCGGCGAGAGGCTGAAGCGCCGCGCCAGCTCGCGCAGCGACGCCCCGGAGGCGCGCGCTTCGCGGATCGACTCGTCTCGCCCGCGCTCGCTTTCCCGGCGGTCTGAGACGTAGCAGGTGTGCGAGCAGAACCGGCGCGCACGCTGGTGCGCACGGTCATCGACCTCGAACACGCGACCGCAGCGACGGCAGATGCACCGGAACCCGCGACCGACGGCCTGGTTCAGGTGCGGCAGCGCATGACGCAGCCAGCCGAGGGCTGAGTTCGTGCGCGTCTCCTTCAGCGCCGCCGCCGCCTGCTCCAGCAGCTCGTCTGCGGTCTGTGCCGGCGCGGGGAAGGTCGTCACGCCGCAGCGCAGCTCGAACGCCGGCGCCTCGACCTCACCCAGTCCGGCGACATGTTCCTCGATGGCCTGCCCGACGACGCGGCCGAAGCGCACCCCGGCGCCAATAGCCTCCTCCGCGCCCGTCTCGGGCAGCACCACCAGGTAGCCGTCTGGCCCGTAGTGGCCGGAGCAGTCCATGAGGCGGAGATGCGCGACCAGCGCGCGCGCGACGATCTCCTGCACCTGCCGGCGCACGACGTTGCCCGTAGTCTGTACCGACTCCTCGAGCTCCGGCGTGCCGGTCTCGTCGACGTCAATCAGCAGTACCGATA
>DASTZM010000039.1:0-13475 GCA_035764305.1 Chloroflexota bacterium
GCTGGCGCGACGCGGCGCACGGCGCCGACGATCGCGGCCACCGAGTCCCCAACGCCGCCGGGCCCGAGCTCGCCGCGCCAGACCGAGCGCGAGTCGAGCCCCGTCGCCACGCGGCACACCGTGCCGCCAATGTGCACGCCCACGGCCCCCGTCACGCCATCCACTACGTCCACTCCTGGGTATTCTAAGGCGGTGATGCGCCAGATCAAGCGTATCGCGGTGTCGACCGGTGGGGGGGACTGCCCGGGGCTGAACGCCGTGATCCGCGCCGTGGTGAAGACCGCGACGAGCGTCTACGGCTGGGAGGTGCTGGGGATCGAGACCGGGTTCGACGGACTGCTGGGCCGGGGCGGTGCGCGCGTCCGGCCTCTCCCTGCCGCCAGCGTCCGAGGCATTCTGCCGATGGGCGGGACCATCCTGGGCACCAGCAACCGGGGCAACCCGTTTGCCATGCCGGGCGACAACGGCCAGACGATTGACCGCTCGCACGAGGTGATCGAGCGGCTGCAGGAGCTCGAGATCGATGCCGTCGTGACCATCGGCGGCGATGGCTCGATGCGTATCGCCAGCCAGTTGATGGACCTTGGAATCGCGATCGTCGGCGTGCCAAAGACGATCGACAACGACCTCGCCGCGACCGACGTGACATTCGGGTACGACTCGGCGCTGCACGTCGCCACCGAGGCCATCGACCGGCTGCACACCACCGCCGAAAGTCACCACCGCGTCATGCTGGTCGAGGTGATGGGACGCAACGCCGGTTGGATCGGGATCGAGGCGGGTCTGGCAGGCGGCTCGGACGTGATCCTGATCCCGGAGATCCCCTACCGGCTCGAGGAGGTGGTCAGCGCGTTGGTGCGGCGCGCGCGCGCCGGCGGGCGCTTCTCGATCGTCGTCGTGTCGGAAGGGGCTGCGCCAGTCGACGGTGAGCAGGTCTACATCGAACGCCCTGAATCCCGGCCGGGCGCGAACACCCGGCTGGGCGGCATCTGCAACACCCTGGCCCAGCAGATCGCCGATGCGTGCGGCGCGGAAACGCGCGCCACGGTGCTCGGTCACCTCCAGCGCGGCGGCTCGCCCAGCCCGTTCGACCGCGTCCTGGCAACGCGCTTTGGGACGGCGGCGGTGCACCTGATCGCGGACGGGAAGCTGGGGCGCATGGTGGCGCTGCGCGGCACCGAAATCGTCGACGTGGCTATCAAGGACGCGATCGCCGCGCCAAAGCTGGTCGACCCCAACGGCGAGCTGGTGCGCACCGCGCAGAGTGTGGGAATCAGCTTCGGCGCGTAGCCACCGCGGTCAGCGGCGCAGTCAGCGCCGCGCGGGGACCGCCACGTTGTCGCGTCCCCACTTGAGGGCGCGCGCGTACCAGACCAGCTCGCGCACCATCAGGTCGATCCGCGGGACGAACTCGGTCTTGAGGAGCTGCCCCTCGGCGTCGAAGAGCGAGCGAGCCTCCGTGAAGTGAACGCCATCGCGGATGGGGACTGAGTGCAGCTCGATCAGCACCGACTTGAGCTGCTCGGCGGCGCGCACACCACCCGAGAGCCCACCCAGTCCCACCACCGCCGACGGCTTGCGCCGAATCTCCTCGTCCAGGTAGTCGATCGCGTTCTTGATGGCGCTGGTGAACGAGTGGTTGTACTCGGGCGTGTGCCAGATCACACCGTCGGCGCGCGCCATCGACGTCTTGAAGACCAGGACTCCGGAGTGCGTTTCGCTCTCGGGCTCCTCGTCGTACATCGGCAGCTCGAGTCCCTTGAGGTCGATCAGCTCGGTCTCGTGCCCCGCGTGGGTGACGCGCGCCGCCACGAGACGCGCCGCGTTGAGGCTCCGCCGGTTCTTGCGGACGCTGCCCAGGACAACGGGCAAGAAGAGCCGCCCCTCGCCACCCCCTGCACCTTCTGCATCTCTCACGCTCCGTGGGCCTCAAGCCAGCGCCGCTTCGCGGCGGCCTGGCGCGTCTCAGACCGCTCGTTCATCTCGGCCAGCTCAATCTTGTTGCCGTCCGGGTCCTCGACGAAGTAAATCAGCGCGCCGCTCGTGCCGCGATACGGCTCGCCGATCGTCAGTCCTTTCTCACGGAGCTCGGCCAGCGCGGCGGGCAGGTCCTCCACCGTCAGGCAGAAGTGCAGAAAGCCCGACCCTTTGGGATGCGGCTCCGGCTGGCGCGCCTCGTCGCCGCCTTCGAACAGCTCGACGAACTGGTCGGGGCCGAACTGCACGTAGATCAGGCCCAGGCTGCCGTCGGTCCGATCGACGCGGAACGCTTCCCTGAACCCCAGGACTCCCTCATAGAAGGCCAGGCTGCGCGCCACGTCGCGCACCCGCAGGGCGACGTGGTTGAAGCGCGGGCGCACGCGCTCAGCGCAGCCGGAGCAGGCGCGCGCCAGCCGGCGTGACACCCCCCGCCAGTCCAGCCTTGAGCACGTCACCCGGCAGAAAGGGCAGCGCCCCCGCCGCCAGCGCCGCGGCCAGCGGCAACCCGGTGACCGCCATCAGCCAGGGAACGCCGCACGCGTAGACCGCCGCTGTCGCCAGGAGCAGGATAGCCAGGCGCAGCGCCGCGCGGCGCCGCGCGCCGGCGAATCCGGCGATCGCCGCGGCGGGGACAAACCCGACCAGGAACCCGCCGGTCGGGCCGGCCAGGACCGAGAGTCCGGCGCGCCCGGCGGCAAACACCGGCGCCCCAGCAGCTCCCTCGACCAGGTAGGCCAGCACGGTCGCGGCGCCGCGTGTCGGGCCATACAGTGCGCCGACGACGAGCACGCCCAGCGTCTGGCCCGTAATCGGTACCGGCGAGAACGGGAGCGGCAGGCTGATCCGCGCCGTCAGCGCCAGGAAGGCCGTGCCCGCTGCAATCAGGAGCGCCTCGCGCAGCAGCCGGACAATCGTGGTCGGCCGCGCGGGCGCATGACGCTCGACGCTGATTCCGGTGACGGGAAGGCGAGCGTCCACGGCGGCGATTGTAGCCGTGGCCAAGCGGCCCTGCGGGTTTGTGCATAGTGCACGAAGCGGCGCGTGCCAGCTTCAGCCGTTGTGCACGTTCCGCACTGGCCGGTGCCGCCACTAGGATGGCGGGGATGGACAAAATAGCCAGCGCATTCGACCTGTCGAAATCGATCGACCTGAACCTGCCGGCGACGGGATGGGTACTCCTCGCGTCGTTTCTGGTCTTCATCATGATCCCGTCGATCGGCCTCCTGGAGGCGGGGCTGACGCGACGCAAGAACGTGCTGCACGCACTCATGAAGTCGCTCACCGCGGCCGGGATCATGAGCGTGATCTTCGTGCTGATCGGCTTCAGCATGTCGTTCAACCCGCAGACGCTGGGCGGCTTCCTGGGTCTGCCGGACGGCTTCTCGCTCGGCAACAACTGGAACAGCCTGTGGCCTGTCGCCTTCGACCCGAAGGACGCCTCACCCATGAGCGGCGTGCCCACGCCGGTCTTCCTGCTGTTCCAGACCATGTTCGCGGCGGTGACGCTTGCCCTGATCGGGGCGGGCGTGCCGGAACGCATGAAGTTCGGTGCGTGGCTCGTGTACTGCGTCTTCGTCGGGTTGATCGTCTACCCGCTGGTGGCGCACTGGATGTGGAGCCCCAACGGCCTGTTCGCGACGCTCGGCACACTGACCGGTTTGCTGCCGGGCATGGGGGCGCGCGACTTCGCCGGTGGCGTCGTCGTGCACGTCCAGGCGGGCTTCGCCGGCCTGGCGATCACGATGGCGCTCGGAGCGTCGGTCAAACGCCGGCACACGGTCAGCTTGCACCGCAACGGCGGTCTGGTCGACGTGGACGAGAGCGCGCGCCCGCACCTGGAGCGTGAGGCGGCCGAGCGCTACGGCTACAGCCTGCCGCTGGCCATCATCGGCACCGCGCTCCTGTGGTTCGGCTGGTTCGGCTTCAACCCGGGCAGCTCGCTCGACCTCAACTTCCAGTCGGCCATCGCGGCCGTGAACACGAACCTGGCCGCGGCGACGGCCTGCATGGTGACTCTGATCTTCGCCCGCATGCTGGACGGCAAGTGGGACCCCATCATGGCGGTCTCCGGCATCCTCGCGGGGCTCGTCATGATCACTCCCAACGCCGGCTACGTCGACTCGCTCGGCGCGCTGATCCTCGGCATTCTCGCGGGCATCGTCACGGTGCTGGCGATCAAGGCGATGGACAAGTACCTCTACCACGTCGACGACCCCGTGGGCGGCTTCCCGGTGCACGGCGTGAACGGCTTCATCGGCTCGCTGCTCGTGCCGGTCTTCGCCAACCCGGACGTCGCCGGCATCGGCGGGCTGACGCAGGCGGGGCTGCTCTACGGTGGCGGCGCGAACGCGCTGGCCTGGTTCGTCATCCAGGCCATCGCCGTGATCGTCTCGACGGCCTTCGTCTTCCTCTCGGCGTGGCTGTTCGTGAAGGTTGCCTCGATGTTCATGCGCGTTAGGGCCACCGTGAGCGAGGAGGTCGAAGGACTCGACCTCGTCGACCACGGCGCCACGGCGACCACCGACGAGCCAGTCGTCGCGGCGGCGCCCGCCTAGCGCACCAAGTCCCATCTGGCACTTCGCACGGCCGTGGCGCCATAATCGCCACGGCCGTGCTGCTTTCTGCGGGCGACACCGTCGGGCAGTACACCGTCCTACGCCGTCTCGGACAGGGCGGGATGGGAACCGTCTACCAGGCCAAGGGGCCGGACGGACGGCGCGTCGCGGTCAAGGTGCCCTTCGAGACGCTGCTCGACGATCCCGGCACTCAGGCGCGCTACGAGCGCGAGCAGGAGATCTCCCGCGCGCTCGATCACCCCGGCGTGCAGCGTTTGGTCGAGACCGGGCACCTCGATGCCCCGCTCGGCGCCTCCGGCAACGCGCGGCGCGTGCCGTACAGCGTGCTCGAATGGGTTGACGGGGGGCTGCTGCGCGAGCACCTCTACGAGGGGCGCGCGCTCGACGTCGACGAGGCGGTACGCATCACGGCCCAGCTCTGCGACGCGCTGGAGTACTGTCACGCGCGCGGCATCGTGCACCGTGACCTGAAGCCGGACAACGTGCTCGTCGGCGCCAACGGCCGCGTGACGCTGATGGACTTCGGCGCCGCGCTGCTCGAGGGAGCGCGCAAGATCACCACGGTGTCGCTCTCGGCGGCGCTGGGAACGCCAGACTACATGTCCCCGGAACAAGTAGAAGGGCAGCGCGGGGACGCGCGCTCGGACGTCTACAGCCTGGGCGTGATGCTGTACGAGATGCTGGCCGGACGGCCGCCGTACCAGGGCGACACGGCCTTGGCGGTGATGGCGCAGCACGTGCAGTCACGCCCGAAGCCGCTGCGCGCGCACAACAAGCGCGTGCCGGCGGCGCTGGAGGCGGTGGTAGACAAAGCGCTCCGCCGGGATCCGGCGGAGCGCTATCAGTCAATGGCCGCGTTCAAACACGACCTGACCCACCTGGAGGCCGTGACCGCGCTGGGGCGCGGTGGCGCGCCCCCCAGCCGCGTGCGTCAGATGTTGAAGGCCTTGTTCAGCGCGGGCATGGCGAAGTAAAGCAGGAAGGCAAGCGCCGCGACCCACATCATCGGACGGACCTGAGCGGCCTTTCCGCGCGCCAGCTTGACCAGCACGAAGCTGATGACGCCCGCGCCGATTCCGTTGGTGATCGAGTAGGTCAGCGGCATCGCGGCGAGTGTCAGCAGGGCGGGCAGCCCCTCCTCGATGTCGCCGAAGTCGATGCCACGCGCGGCGGCCGCCATGTAGAAGCCGACCAGGATCAGCGCCGGCGCGGTCGCTTCGGGCGGGATCATCCCGGCCAGAGGCGCCAGGAACAGGCAGAGCAGGAAGAGCAGGCCGGTGACCACGGCGGTCAGGCCCGTCTTGCCGCCCTCGGACACACCCGCCGCGCTCTCGATGTACGTCGTCGCGGACGAGGTGCCGAACAGCCCGCCCAGCGCGGCGGCGAGCGAGTCGATCAGCAGCACGCGGCGCAGGCGCGGGAGGCGCCCCTGCTCGTCGAGCCAGCCGGCCTCCGCGCCGATGCCGGTGACGGTGCCCATCGTGTCGAAGAAGTCTGAGAGCATGATCGAGAAGATCGTCAGCAGCGCGGTGATCAGTCCCACGCGGAAGAAGATCTCCACGCTCAGCCCCGCCCCGATGGTCGAGAGGTCGGGCATCGGCCACGACGTCGGGAGCATCGCGGCCGACTTGACGGCCGAGACGTCGGCACCGGTGGCGTAGCGGATGGCCGTCGCCGCGACGGTCGTGACCAGGATGCCGAGCAGCAGCGCGCCGCGCACGCCGCGCGCAACCAGGAAGATCGTCAGCAGCAGCCCGAGCAGCGAGATGACGAATGGCAGCGAGGCGAAGTTGCCGAGCGCGAGCGGCACCGGTGGCGGCGCCGCGAGTGTCGCGCCGACCTCGACCGGCACGCGCACAAAGCCTCCTTCGTACAGGCCAATGAACAGGATGAACAGGCCGATGCCGACGCCGATGGCGCGCTTGAGCGGCATCGGGAACGCGCCCATCACCGCCTCGCGGAACCCAGTCAGGACGAGCAGTGTGATGATGATGCCCTCGATCAGGATCACGCCCATCGCCGCCTGCCAGGGCAGCCCCATCCCGGCGACCAGCTGAAAGGCGACGACCGCGTTGAGTCCCATACCGGGCGCGATCGCGAGCGGGTAGTTGGCGTACAGCCCCATCGCCAACGTCGAGACGGCGGCGACGAGGCACGTCGCGGCGACGACTGCGAGGAAGGGCGGTCCCTTGCCCTCCAGCGCCTGGATCCCGGCGAAGCTCAGGATGCTCGGGTTCACGAAGATGATGTACGCCATGACCATGAAGGTCGTCACGCCGGCGCGCACCTCGGTCCCCACCGTCGCACCACGCGCCGCGAGTCCAAACGTCCGCTCTAGCCAGCCTCCGTCGCGTGGCGCCGATCCGGCTCCCCCCGCGGTCGCTGCTACCGCTGCCATGCAGTCCTCCTCTTGTGCGCCGCCGCACACGCGGCGGCGAGTCCATCCTATGGACGCGGCCGCCACCTGGGAAGTTGCTTCGACGGCGCGGTGGCTAGGGCAGGCGGACGGTCCCTGCGGCGGCAAGCGCCCCGATCTCCGCCTCGCTGCGCCCCAGCGCTCTCAGGATCTCGTTGGTGTGCTCGCCGAGAAGCGGTCCGGCGCGGCGCAGCGCTACAGGGGTGCGGCTCAAACGGACCGGCGATCCAAGCGTCGGGACGGCGCCAGCGGTGGCGTGCGGCAACGCGTGGAAGAACCCGCGCTCCCGGAGGTGCGGGTCAGCCAGCACCTGGTCGTACGTCCGCAAGACGCCGCACGGAACGCCTGCCGTCTCCAGCGCGGCGTACCAATGCGCGCTGGACTGCGTGACGCTGACCTCCTCCAGCAGCGCCGCGAGCGCGCGGTAGTTGGCGCGCCGGTCGGCGTTCGTCGCAAACCGCGGGTCGTCTACCAGGTGCGGCAGGTCGAGCACGCGACACAGCGCGGTCCATGTGGGCGGCGTCGTGGCGCCGAGCGTGACGTAGCCGTCGGCGGTGCGCACCGCCTGGTAGGGGGCCGAAGCGCGGTGAGCCGACCCGAGGCGCTCCGGCACAGCTCCTGTCGTCCAGTACGCCGCCGCCTCCCAGACCGCCAGTGAGACGCCCGCCTCCAACAGACTCACGTCGATCAGCTGGCCCTCACCCGACCCACCGCGCGCCAGCAGCGCGGCGAGGACGGCGTAGGCCCCGTACAGCGCAGCGGTGAGGTCACAGATGGGCACGCCCACCTTGACGGGGGCGCCGTCAGGCTCACCCGTGACACTCATCAGCCCGCTCATACCCTGGAGGATCAGATCCAGGCCGGGGCGCTGGCTGTACGGACCGTCCTGCCCGTAGGCCGACGCCGCCAGGTAGATCAAACGTGGGTTGCGCGCCGCCAGCGCATCGTAGTGCAGGCCCAAGTCGCGCATCGTGCCCGGGCGGAAGTTCTCCACCACCACGTCGGCCGTGTCGACCAACTCCAGGAAGAGCTGCCGGCCCTCCGCGCGCTTGAGGTCGAGCGCCAGGCTGCGTTTGTTGCGGTTGAGCAGCAGGAATCCCGCTCCCTCCCCGGCGTTGAAGGGCGGCATGCCGCGCGCGTAGTCTCCACCGCTCGGGTTCTCGATCTTGACGACGTCGGCGCCGAGGTCGCCGAGCAGCATGGCGCAGTACGGGCCGGCCATGAAGTTCGCCAGCTCGAGCACACGGACGCCGTCGAGCGGTCCCCTATGATCCGCCCCGCCCATGTCTGACGCGCCCACCGGATCTGCCATGCGTGAGCCCGAGCTACTCTACCGCCAGGACGGCCCGCTCGCGTGGGTCAAGTTCAACCGACCCCAGGTGCGCAACGCCATGACATGGGCGATGTACGACGCGTTACGCGCCGCGTGCGAGCGGGTCGAGGCGGATCCGTCGATCAGGGCCCTTCTGCTGCACGGCGCCGGCGACAAGGCGTTCGTCGCCGGCACCGACATCGCGCAGTTCCAGACGTTCGCGACCGAGCGCGACGGGATCGACTACGAGGCGCGCGTCGAGCGCGACGTGGCCCGGCTGGAGGAGGTCAGCAGACCGACGATCGCTCTGGTCCGCGGCTTCGCCGTCGGCGCCGGGGCCAGTCTTGCGCTGGCGTGCGATCTGCGCCTGGCGACGCCGAGCGCGCAGCTCGGTATCCCCATCGCGCGCACGCTCGGCAATTGCCTCTCTCTGCCAACGTATGCACGGTTGGTCGACGCGATCGGCGCGGCGCGGACCAAGGAGCTGCTCTTCACGGCGCGGCTGGTCGGCGCCGAGGAAGGCGCCGCCATGGGGTTGTGGCGCGTGGTGCCGGAGGCCGACCTGGAGGCCGAAGGTCAGGCGCTGGGGGAGCGCCTGGCGGCCCACGCGCCGCTCACACTGTGGGCGACGAAGGAATCGCTGCGCCGCTTGCGCGCGGCCCGCCTGGAGGGGATCCCGGGAGAAGACATCGTGGCCCGCGTCTACACGAGCGCCGACTTCCACGAGGGGGTGCGGGCCTTCCTGGAGAAGCGGCCGGCCACCTGGACAGGCAGGTAACCGACACCACGCCCCCAGGGGACGCCTGGGCGCAGCGCACGGCGAGGCATAGGACCGCGGGGCTAGCCGCTGGTACTAATCAACATCCTCTTCTAGACTGGCCCGCGTCACAGGAACATGAAGACGCGCCACCTCCGCTCCGTACTCATGCTCGCCGTCTTGGCTGCCGGCTGCGCCGCCCCGCGCGCGGGCGCGCTATCGGCCGGTCCGGTCTCCGAGCCGCTCGTGTCGCTCCCGATCGAGGCGCCGCCGAGCCAGCCCGCGGCGGCGGTGGTCGAGCCGGACCCCGTTCCCGCGCCGGCCCCGGAGGTCGAGTCCGTTCCGGCCGGGCGTCAGCCGTGGCAGCCGCCCAACACCGAGCGGCGCGCCTTCCCGCGGCGCGTCGAGCGCTGGCGCGACCTGGTGCGCGAGGTGCTTGCCCAGGAGTGGGACCACGGCACGCTCGACGGGCCGGCGTCTCGGCTGGACGACGACCTGGTCCTGGCCGTGATGGAGCAGGAGAGCGGCGGCAACCCCCGCGCCGAGTCGTGGGCCGGGGCGATGGGGCTGATGCAGGTGATGGACTTCACCTTCGCGCTGATGATGGCGGGCGACGAATCGCTCGCCCCGCTGATCGACCCGGCGGCGTTCTGGGACGAGCGCTCCAACGTGCGCGCCGGCATCCGCTACCTGGCGCTCGCGATGCAGTACCACGAGGGCGACGTCTACTGGTCGCTCGCGTCATACAACGCGGGGATCGGCAACGCGCGGACGTGGCGCCTCGCGGGACTGTACGCCGTGCCGCCTATCGGCGGCTTCAGCGAGACGGCCAGCTACGCCCCGGCGATCATGCGTAGCTACATGCGCCACCGTCCCGACGTGCAGCTCTACGTGCCCGACGTCATGCCCGAGGAGCACCTCCCCGGCGCGCTCGAGCTGCTGCGGACCTTCCGCCGCCGGCGTTGAGCCCGCGCGAGCGCGCGTCTAGCGCAGTGCGGCCATCACGGCGTTGCTGAACAGCGCCTGACGGGGACGCTCGGTCGTCCATCCACTGACCAGCGTACGGTTGGTCAGTAGCACGCATGCCACGCCAGTCTGCGGGCAGCCCCACACCATCGTGCCTGTGGCGCCGGCGTGGCCATAGGTGGCGGCCGACGTCAGCTCGCCGCTGCGGTGGGGACGCTTGGTTCCCTTGATCTCCCACCCGATGCCCCACTCGACCGCGGCGAGTGGCGGCGTCCGCGCGGCGGCGTCGCGCAGCCCCCGCGCGACGTCTCCTGCAGCGTCGGGTGGCGCGTACTGGATGCTCGTCATGGCCCGGCGCGTCGCGGGCGAGAGCGCGGCACCGGCATGCTGCCCGGGCATGAAAACCTCGACGAATCGCACCAGATCGCGCGGCGTGCTGAACAGGCCGCCCCACGGGATCCCGAGCGAGCGATAGTAGGCCGAGTTGGCCATCTCGTAGTCTGTACCCTCCTGGCCGCTCCGCTCGACGAAGGCGATGCGCTCGTCCCACTCAGCGGACGGCTTCAGCGCGCTGTCGCGCATGCCGAGCGGCTCTAGGACGCGCTCCTGGACGAAGGAGTGGTACCTGCCGACCTGCGGTTCCTCGACGCGCCGCCCGAGTTGTCCGGCGAGCGCGCGGCCAACCGCCTCGGCGGCCATGAGGATCCCGGGGTTGCTGTACAGGTGTGCGGTGCCAGGCTCGAAGAACAGCGGCTGGCGCCCAAACGACCTGACGAACGCTTCGAGCGGCCGGTGGGCCTTGCGCAGGTCGGTGTTGTCCTCGGAGAAGCCGGGCAGTCCCGAACAATGCGCCAGCACGTGGCGCAGCGTAACGCGCTCCCGGCCGAACTCGGTCTTCGGCGCATCCAGGAACTCCGGGACCAGTTCGTGGAGCGGCTCGTCGAGACTGAGCCGCCCCTCTTCGACCAGCAGCATCACCGCCGCAGCCGTGAACGGCTTCGTGATCGAGGCGAGCGACCAGATTGTCCCGGCGTCCACGGCACGGCCCGAGCGCTTGTCGGCCGTCCCGAGGTACGCCTCACCGGCCGTCACGCCGCCTCGCGAGACAAGCGCGCCCGCGCCGGGCAGCGTGCCATCGCCACACCACTCCTCGAGCAGACCGAAGGCCGTGCGTAGTGCGACGGGGTCGAATCCGGCGTCGCGCGCGCCGTCGAGCGCGATCACGCCGGAGCGCTCTTCTGCGCCGCCGCGCGCTCCTCCGCGATCGCGAAGGCGTCATCCTCAGGGTCATAGCCGAGGATGTGTCGTGTCGAGTCGAGGTCCATTCGCAGGTAGCGGTTGTTGCTGATGCCGTTGACCACCGCGAAGGTCACGTCGGGCGCGCCGTCGATGCAGCGGTCGAACAGACGCGAGAGGTCCTCGTACGTGACGGTGATGCCGTACCACTGACCCCGCCGGCGCTCCCCACCGATCTGGTTGCGGTCGGTCACGCCGCCGATGCGCACCGCGATGGCGGAGAGTTTGCCTTCGGACTGCGCGACGAACGCGCCGCACACCGCCTCCCCCCACGCCTTGGAGGCCCCGTACACGTTGCCCGGCCACGCGACGTCTTCGGCGCGGACCTGTCGCTGCTGGGGGTAGCCAAGAATGGCGTTGACCGAGCTGGCGAACACGACACGACGCACGACGTTGTCGCGCGCCGCCTGCAGCACGTTGTAGGTCGCCTTGATATTGCGGTCGAGCAGAGAGGCGTAGAAGTCGGCGCTGGGGCTGGGATCGGCCGCCAGGTGCAGAATGGTGTGGGCGCCCCGCGCAAACTCCTGGGCGACCGCGGGGTCCGACACGTCCGCCTTGTCAGCCGAGATGACGTCGTCCGCCGGCTCGGCGTGCTCGGGCGGGCGCACGTCGACCAGACGCAGGCGCCACCCCCCGTCACCCTCGCCGAGCGCGCCGCGCTCACGCAGCCAGCGGCGGTAGAAGGTGCCGATGCGTCCGGCGGCGCCCGTGATGACCAGTAGCTTGCTCACTCACCCTCCTCCAGGGGGAGCGAGGATACCCAGGAGCCCGGTGGGGAGCGGCGGGTCCCGCGCGTCGCGCCGCGCGCTCAGGCGCGCAGCCGCCGCGGAATGGCGGCGCCTCGCCCCAGCGCGCGGCCAACCAAGTCGAGCAGCGCGTCCAGATCGAAGGGCTTGACGATCGCCCCCGCGACGCCCGCCGCCTCCGCGTGCTCGACGGCGGTGCTGACGGCGGACATGATGACGATCGGACAGGCGTCCACGCCGTACCGCCGGCGGAACTCGTGCAGGAACCCCAATCCGTCCAGCCGAGGCATCATCAAGTCCAGGAGGATCGCGTCGGGCTGGTAGTGCTCGCAGACGCCAAGCGCGGCGATGCCGTCGGCCGCCACGAGGACCGTGTAGCCCTCGGATTCAAAGGCGGAGCGGAGAAAGTCGCAGATCGGGGCTTCGTCGTCCACGATCAGGACCGTGGTGCCGTCCAGGCGGCGGGACCAGAGCGGCAGGTCGGTTGTCTGCACCTAGCGCGCCGCCATACCGGAAACGACCCAGGCTCGCAAGAACCATGCCGACAACCAGGCCCGTGCGGAGCAAGAGAGCACTGCGTCGAGGAGTGGGGCTCAGGGGTAGACTGGGCGCGATGTCACGCGACGTACTACCTATTGGCCTGATCGGCTGCGGCACGATGGGCACCTCCCACGCGACCCAGATGGCCAGGTTGACCGAGCTGCGGCTGGCGGCCGCGTGCGATGTCGACGGCGCCAAGGCACAGGCCACCGCCCACGCCGCGGCACAGGCTGGAAACGACGGCGTGCGGGTCCATGCCGATGTCGGCCAGCTGCTGGCCGACGCGAGCGTGCCGGCGGTAATCGTCGCCACACCCAACTTCACCCACAAGCGCATCGTGCTGGACGCGCTCGCCGCGGGCAAGGATGTGTTCTGTGAGAAGCCGATGGCCCTCACGGTGGCTGACTGCGACGAGATGATCGAGGCCGCCGCCCGCCGCGAGCGCAAGCTGATGGTCGGCCAGGTGCTGCGCCTGATCACGGTGTTTGCCCAGGTCCGCCGGTTGGTCAGTGACGGAACCATCGGCGAGCCGCGCGCGATCCGCATCCTGCGCTGCAGCGCGCGGCGTCCGGACGGGGACGGGCCGTGGCGCGCCACATGGCGCCAGAAGCGCGAGAACACGGGCGGCCTGCTCTTCGAGGTCAACGTGCACGAGTTCGATTTCATGCGCGCCATCATGGGCGAGGTGGCCGAAGTGAGCGCCATGGCGGAGAACTTCGCGCACCCTTCGCAGGACTACGAGGACCACGTGATCGTCACGCTGCGCTTCCACGGCGGCGGCCTGGGTGTGCTCGAAGCCAGCACCGCGACGGCGATCGGCACGACCGAGGGGCTGATCACCGGGACCAACGGCAGCGTGCACTATGACTGGGGGAAGAACACGGTC
>DASTZM010000040.1:0-2300 GCA_035764305.1 Chloroflexota bacterium
CTATCAGACCGGCAACGCACAGGCCGTCGGCGGTCTGGGGGCGGAGCTCCGTGTCGTGCCCGCATCGGGAGGACAATGGAAACGCGTCGAAACCGGCCTCAAGGAGGCCTGGAACCCGCTCTGGACGGGTGACAACGCGCATCTCGTGTTCGTCGGCGGCGACGGAACCGACAACCTGGACTGGTGGGTCGCGCCGATCGCGTCCGGTTCCGCCGTTCGCACCGGAGCGATCGACGTTCTGCGCCGCTCGGGCTTCAAGATCTGGGGCGACGACGTGTCCTTTCCGACACCCGGCGCCTGGCTCGACGACTCCATCATCTTCTCGGGACAGATCGGCAACGCCACGAACCTGTGGCGGCTCCGCCTCTCCTCCACGACATGGAAGGCGATCGAGCCGCCCGAGCAGCTCACGTCGGGGACGAGCATCGAGGGGGCGCCGACCGTCGCCAGCGAGCGGGGCGCCGCCGCCGTCCGCCTGGCGTTTGCCAGCCTCGTGTCCACGCTCAACGTGTACGACCTTCCGATTGACGCGAACCGCGGGACCCTGACCGCCACCGAGCCGCGGCAAGTGACCTCTTCGGCGTATGACGCGCAGTCGTCTCTCTCTGCCGACGGCAGGAGGCTCGCGTTCGTCTCGACGCGGTCCGGCAGCGCGGACATCTGGCTGAAGGACCTGGAATCCGGGAAGGAAACGGCGCTGACCGCCACGAGCGCCGACGAGTTCGGGCCGGAGATCGCGCCCGACGGAAACACCGTCGGCTATCAACTCATCGAGAACGGCCGGTGGGATTTTTTCATGCTGCCCATCGGGGCCGATGGACAGCCCGGGGTGGCGGAACGCGTGTGCGAGGACTGCGTGCGGGTCTGGGACGTGTCGTCGGACGGCAAGCGCCTGCTGTTCGCCTTTCTCCCCGGACGCGAATGGATGTCGCTGGGACTTTACGACGTGCGATCCCGGCGGAAGACCGAGCTGGTCAGGGTACCGGGTGAGAACATCGCGCGAGCCCGTTTCTCCCCAGACGAACGCTGGATCAGCTTCCACCGGGTGACAGGGGCGGGGCGCTCCCTCGTCGAGATAGTCCCGTTTACCGACGGAAAGGCTGCGCCGGCGGACTCGTTGATCCCGGTTACCGATGACAAGAGCTTTCACGACAAGCCGGTGTGGTCCCCAGACGGGAACCTTCTGTACTTCACGTCCGATCGCGACGGGTTCCGCTGCATCTGGGGCCAGCGCCTGGATCCGGAGACGAAGCGGCCTGTCGGCCCTGCGCTCGACATCTACCATTCGCACAGCGCGCGGCGTTCGCTGCTGAACGCCAACATCATTCCCCTGGAACTGCAGGTGGCTCCGGGCCGGCTGCTGTTTCACCTGGGCGAGAGCACCGCCAACATCTGGATGGTGGAGTGGAAGCGGCGCTGATCCCGCGCTGGTCCGTTCTTGACGCCGATGCGCCGACACGCGAGACTGGCGGGGAGGAGGCCTTCATGAAGCTGACCGAACTGTTTGCCGCCGAGCTCGAGCGTGAGAGCGCGCGCACGCGCCGCGCACTGGAGCAGGTCCCGACGGGGCGCGACGACTGGACGCCGCATCCCAAGTCGATGCCGCTGGCGCGGCTGGCAGGGCTCGTCGCCTCCATGCCCTCGTGGATTCCGCTCGTCATCGATCGCGACGAGCTCGAGCTGAACCCGAAGGACCGCGGCGAATACCGCCAGCCGTCGATGGGCGAGCTCGTGGCCGTCCACGACGGTCACGTCAAGGCCGCGTTCGAGTCGCTGTCGAAGACGACCGATGACTTTCTCTTCACGACGAACTGGCGGCTGCTCTTCGACGGCAAGCCGGTGATGGAACAGCCGCGGCACGTGGTGCTGAGAGACACGTTCAACCATCTCGCGCACCACCGCGGCCAGCTCACGGTGTACCTGCGCCTGAACGATCGCACGGTGCCGTCGATTTACGGGCCGACCGCCGACGATCAGCGGTTCCTGTAGGGAGTGGCGGGAAGCTTACCGCTTGTCCGGCAGCCCCGCCTGCTTCCGCGCCTCCTCTATCAACGCCAGGTCGCGCCGGATCTCCGCCTGGATCTTCTCGCGGGTCTTCCGCGCCTTCCTGCGTTCCAGGGCTTCATCCAGGCCCTTGAAGATCGGAAGGAGATTCAAGCCGCAGCACTTCGCGCCCCACTCGAACGACTGCCGCTGCAGCGCCGTCATCTTGAACTCTCTCGCGATCCACTCCTCCAGCGTCGGCACGTAGACCCGCTGATCGACGCCGCTCCTGAATTTTGCGACCGGCACCAGTGGCA
>DASTZM010000041.1:0-2185 GCA_035764305.1 Chloroflexota bacterium
GGCGGACACCAAGGCGGCGCACGCGACGAGCACCGTCCAGGCGATGATGAAGGTCTCCAAGCCGATCGCCAAGACGACCACCTGGCGCACGCTGGCGACGAACGTGTTCAACAAGGCGATCACGGACATGAACAACGGCGAGATCTCCGCGCGCGAAGCCTGCGCCCAGATCGACGACATCGGTACCAAGACGCTGCTGTCCGGGTAGCGCCAGAGAGGGCCAGCCAGAGAGGCCAGAGAGAGAGGGCGGGCTGGCACGCCCCCTGCCCATGAGACCGGTATGGACATGGACCGGTTCGGGCGGGCGCTCCCGCTTCCCGCGGACCAGGACGCGCGGACTGCGCTTGGCGGTTTCGTTGCGACGGGACTCCTGAGCGGCGCCGTCGTCGCGGCCAACCGGCTGGGCCTCCTGCGCCTGGACTTCGGCCGCATGCTGGGCACGCTCCTCGGGCCGGACACCGCGCGCACGCGTGCGCTGGGGTGGGCGCTCAACATGGCCAACGGCGTCGTCTTCGCGTTCGGCTACCGGGAGGCGTTCCGGCGACTCGGCATGTTCCCCGGCGCGCCGGCGGGCCTGGTGGTGGGAGTGCCTCACTCGCTGATGGCGATGGCACTCGTGGCGGCGATGCCGTACGTCCATCCCCGACCCAAAGAGGCCGGACTGCGGGACATGTCGCCCTTCGCCTACGGTCGACTCACGCTCCCGGGCATGGTGCTCGGGCACGTCATGTACGGCGTCCTCGTGGGCTGGTTCGTCGGCGCAGGGCGCAGGACCGACGTCGTGAGCCAGCGATTCCTGCGCTGGCTGGACGGGCAAGCCGAGGCCGAGCGGCGGGACCAGCACCCGGTGCCGGACAGCGGCGAGGTTCGCAAGCCCGTCGAGCTCGCGGCGCGCCGCGCGTCCAGGGCCATGCAGACGAGCGCGACGCAGGCGGTGCGCGCGTCCCGGGCCGCCTAACGCGTCCGTCCGCCGCTTGAGCGACGGCGCCAGTGGCGCCCGCGCCCCGACCCTCGTATAGTGCTCTCCGTAGGGGACTACCCCGAAGGAGAGGCACATGAAGCAGACCCGACGCGCAACGCTCCTATCCGCCGCGCTGCCGCTTGCACTGGCGGCGTGCGGCACCTCGAAGCAGGCGACGACAGCGCCGGGAGACTTCGGCGGCAAGTTCGTCATCGCGCTGGTGGGGGACGTGCAGCAGCACCCGCCGGCGATCCTGGACGGCTTCAAGACGAAGTTCCCGAAGCTGACGATCGAGCCGATCTCCGGCGCGTGGAATCAAACGCTGGATAAGGTGGCCGAGATGGTGGCGGCGGGGACGCCGCCCGACGTGTGGTACGGCGAAGACGGTCGCGCCACCGGCTGGGGGCCGCGGGGGTGGATCCGCGACCTCGCGCCCTACGCCAAGAAGGACATGAAGGAGTCCGACTACCTCGGCATGAACGCCGCGAAGGATGCCGAGAACCACCTCTGGGCGGTGCCGGGCGACCTGCAGGTCGTCGCGCTGTTCTACAACACCGCGGCGTTCGACGCGATCGGGCTGAAGTACCCGACCGACAAGTGGACGCTGGACGACCTGACGAGCGCGGCGCAGAAGCTCACCGACCCGGGCAAGAAGCAGTTCGGGTTCTTCGCCCAGCCGAACTACATCACGACCAGCTGGTACATGTGGCCGCAGATGTTCGGCACGGGCGTGCTGGACAAGACGCTGACCAAGTCCCAGTTCAACACGCCGAAGGTGCTAGAGGCGATGCAGCGCCTGATGTCCTTCATGGACAAGGGCATGTCGCCGCCCTACGCGGACATGAACAAGTACCCATTCGCGCCGGCGGCGACGGGGAGCGAGGGGAAGAGCGCAATGCAGTTCCACATCTACGCGCGGCTGGGCGACCAGGCGATGAAGGACCTGGCGACGTACGACGTGGAGGTGGTCCCCAGCGTGGCGGGAAACAACCGCTGGACGACGGTGATCGCGAACTCGTGGGTGATCAGCAAGGACTCGAAGGTGCCGGACGCCTCGTGGGAGTGGATCAAGTGGCACTCGCAGTTCGAGCAGCAGGTGATCCGGGCGAAGGGTGGGACCGGCGTGCCGATGAACAAGAAGGCCGCCGAGGAGGTGATGAGCACCGCGTCGCCGCCGCCCAAGAACCGGCGGGCGTTCCTGAAGAGTCTGGACTTCGCGGGGCC
>DASTZM010000042.1:0-2846 GCA_035764305.1 Chloroflexota bacterium
TCGCGCCGGCGCAGCGGGCGTGGGAGCGGCAGCGGCGCTTCGTGGCAGGCGCCAGCCACGAGCTGCGCGCGCCGCTGGCGGTGCTGCGCGCCAGCGCCGAGGTGGCCTTGCGGGAGAGCGACCCAGGCGACGACGCACAACGCGGGCTGCTGCGGGACGTGCTGGACGAGACCGACCATCTCTCACGCATGGTCGACGACCTGTTGCTGCTCTCGCGCCTGGAGGCGGGGCGGCTGAGCGTGGAGTGTGCGCCGGTTGACGTCACGCGGCTGGCACGCGAAGTGGGCCGGCAGTTTGGCGCGCTGGCCGCGAGGGCGGAGGTGCGCGTGCGCGCGCCGGATGCGAACGGAGCCGCGCCCGCATCCGATCACGTCTTTGCGCTGGGCGACGCCGGCCGCGTCCGGCAGGTGCTGCTGGCGCTGCTGGACAACGCGGTGCGGCACACGCCGCCGGGGGGCGAGGTCCGCATCGAGACGGGCACCGACGGGAGGCACGCCGTGCTGACCGTTGCGGACACGGGAGAGGGGATACCGCCTGAGGCGATTGGCCACGTGTTCGAGCCGTTCTACCGAGTGGGAGGGACCGACCGCGGCGCCGACACCGGCAGCGGTCTGGGCCTGGCGATTGCGAAGCGTCTGACCGAGGCGCAAGGCGGCGCGGTCACGCTCGAGAGCGCGCCGGGCCGTGGGACGAAGATCACGCTGACCCTCCGCGCCGCGGGGGCGGGCCACCGAGGCTGAACGCCGGTGCGGCCGGTGCGCGATCGGCGCGTCGGATCCCTCCTGTCTACGCGCGTTCACCTGTGCCGCAACGTTCGCGCGCGAGAGTTGGGGTGCGCAAGCACGTAGGGGAGTAGCGGACGGCGGCTCGGCCGCCGTGCCGTCGGGGTGGTCGTCAACACGAGCGCACCGCATGCGGTCCGCGTTCCGGCCCCCCGCCCGCCGCCGGCGGGCCGCCAGACCTGCGTCGAGCCCAAGACAGCTCGCCGCTGGTCTGGAGAAGGCAGGGGCGGGCGCGCGGGCTCGGCCGGTGGTTCTCACGGCGGCCGGAAAGGAGCGCACCCACGTGCACGCGACACAACAGGCGCAGACAGGACGGTCATCCGATCTGGGGCCGCCCGCGTCCCGGACGGCGCCGCGCGGGACGCCGGCCCGCGCCGGTGAGGCAGCGGACGCCGAGCGCGTCCGCCTGGGAAACCGCGAGTTCGCCGGCTTCCTTCTCGGCGGCGCGTTCGGTGGGTACGCCGGCGCGTCGCTCGACGACCCAGTTGCCCTCGTGCTCGGTCTGGTATTCGGCGCCGCGGTGGGCGCCGCCATCGGCGCCACGGTCTTCCGGCGCGGTTCGCACCCGCTCGCCGGCGGGCGTGCGAGAGGCCGTGCATGACGCCACTCCTCCTGGCCACCGCCGGCGCCCTGCCGTGGGTGGGAGTGCGACTGCTCGCCGATGCGCGCGTTCTCCCACCGCCCGCAGCGGCGGCGTTGAGCGGTTTGGCGATCCTCTCAGCCGCGTTCCTGCTCTCGTGGGCGGCGGAGGTGCTGCAGCTCGACGTGTCGCAGGGGCTGGCGCTGGCGCTCCTGGCGCTGATCGCGGTCCTGCCCGAGTACGCGGTGGACGTCGTGTTCGCGTGGCGAGCGGCGGCGGACCCGACACAAGCGCCCTACGCGGTGGCCAACATGACGGGCGGGAACCGGCTGCTGATTGGCGTCGGATGGAGCGCGGTCGTGCTGGTGGCCTGGTGGCGGCGACGGCGCGCTCGGGAGGCCGCGGGCCGCGGCACGATGGACCCCGATGCGGCCGTCCGCACGACGCCAGAAGGCGACGCCGTGCTGCTGGAACCGGGGCAGTCGGTGGAGCTGGCGGCGCTAGGGGCCGCGACAGCCTACGCCTTCCTGATCCCGCTCAGAGGCGGCATCGGGCTGCTCGACGCCGCCGTGCTGGGCACGCTGTTTGGGGTCTATGCCTGGGCGACGGCGCGCGCCCCGGTCTCACCGCCGCACCTCGTCGGCCCGGCGGCGACGGTGGGTGCGCTGCCGGCGGCGGCGCGCCGCCTGGCGATCGCCTCCATGTTCGTGTACGCGGCCGGAGTGATCGTCGTCAGCGCTGAGCCGTTCGCGCACGGTCTCGTCGCCAGCGGCGCGGCGCTGGGCGTGGACGAGTTCCTGCTGGTGCAGTGGCTGGCACCGCTGGCGAGTGAGGCACCCGAGCTCGTCGTGGCGCTCATGTTTGCGTGGCGCGGGCTGGCCGGCGCGGGGCTGCGGACGCTGGTGGCGTCCAAGGTGAACCAGTGGACGCTGCTGATCGGCACGCTGGGCGCCGCGTACAGCCTGGCGCTGGGCGCACCGGCGGACCTGCAGCTGGACGCGCGCCAGACGGAGGAGCTGTTCCTGACCAGCGCGCAGTCGCTCTTCGCGCTGGCCATCATCGCCAACTTCGACCTCTCGGTGCGCGAGGCGCTGGGCTTGCTGGCGCTCTTCGTCATGCAGCTGGTCTTCCCGCAGACCGAAGTGCGGGTCGGGTTTGCGGTGCTGTACGTCGCGGCGGGGCTGGTGCTGCTGGTGTTCAGCCGCAGCCGGCGCCGGGCGGTGCTGGCGCTGCCGCGCACGCTGCGCGTCTCGGTGGCCATGGGCGCGGCGGCCTAGCCCGCCGCGCCCGTCACGCCGCCGCTGCGAGCGCGTCGACCACCCGGTAGGTCACGTCGATGGGGACGGATGGCTCGAGCATGGCGGAGACGGAGCAGTAGCGCCGGGCGGAGAGGTCGACGGCGCGGCGTACGGCGTCGGGGTTGAGGCCGCGGCCGGCGACGACGTGCTCGACGGCGATGTGGGTGAAGACCATGGGATGCTCGT
>DASTZM010000043.1:0-3317 GCA_035764305.1 Chloroflexota bacterium
CCGGCTCCCGCCGCTCGGCACCCACACCGAGGTCATCTTCGTCGACGGCGCCTCCACCGACGGCACGCGCGACCGCATCCTGGAGCAGATCGAGCGCCATCCCGAAATGGACATCAAGCTCATCGACCAGGTTCCGCGCAAGGACAGCGACGCCGCTGCCGCCGAGACAACCGAGCCGACCACGCCGGGCAAGCCGGTGCGCATGCTCCGCCTGGGCAAGGGCGACGCCGTGCGCAAGGGCTTCGCCGCCGCAACGGGCGACGTGCTGTTCATCCTCGACTCGGACCTCACCGTGCCGCCCGAGGACCTCCCCAAGTTCCTGGAGCCCATCGCCACCGGCAGGGCCGACTTCGTCAACGGCACGCGTCTCGTCTACCCCCAGGAGGACGAGGCGATGATGCCCGTACGCTACATGGCCAACAAGTTCGCCAGCCTCGTCTTTACCTGGCTGCTCGATCAGCCGATCAAGGACACCCTCTGTGGCACCAAGGTCCTGCGCCGCAGCGACTACCAGCGCCTCGCCGCGAATCGTGCCCACTTCGGTGACTTCGACCCGTTCGGCGACTTCGATCTCCTGTTCGGCGCCGCCTACCTCGGCCTGCGCATCGTCGAGGTCCCGGTCCGCTACCGTGCCCGCACCTACGGCCACTCCAAGGTGAAGCTGTTCGAGCACGGACCGCTGATTCTCAAGATGATGCTGGTGGGCTTCCGCCGCCTCAAGCTCGCCCCTTGGCTCGAACGCCGCGGCTGAGCGCGGCCCTGTATGCCCTGCTCCTCGTGGGGGCCATGGGGCTCGGCTTCTACTACCGGTCGGCCTACCTGGCCAGTCTGCCCGACCACGCCCTGCCCCTGAGCAGCGACGCGCAGAGCTACTACGACGAGGCGCTCGAGCTGCGCCAGCGCGTCGCCGCCGGCGCCTCGCCATTAGGGCTCTTCTTCGGCGGCGCCACGTGGTTCCGCGAGCCGCTCTACGTCTTTCTGCTCTCCGCATGGCTCGCGCTTACCGGCCCAGGTGAGTCAAACGCCGTCCATCTGTCGCTCGGCGCGTCGCTCGCCTGGCTCGCCGTCGCCGGCCTCGCCGCCGGCGCGCTCCTCGGGCGTGCCACCGGCGCGCTCACCGCCTATCTACTGGCGCTCGATTCGGTCTGGATCCGCAACAGCACCAACGGCCTGCGTGAGGAGGTCACCGGGCTCTTCCTCACCGCCGCCGTCGCGGCGCTGTGGCTTCCCCCCCTGCGCCGCGCCGCCTGGGTCTGGCTTGCGCCGCTGTGCGTCGCCGCGGCCGGTCTCACACGTCTGGACGCGCTCCCGTTTGGCGTGTTCGCGCTCGCCTGGACCGCCCGATTCCAGCGCTGGTCGCTCACCCGGATCCTCGCCTGCGCCGCCGTGCTGTTCCTCGTGCTCGTGGCCGTCTTCCAGGGCTACGCCCGCAGCCGCGGCGACGCCTTCCCCTCGTCCTCCATCATCGCCACCGCCAACTGGCGCGAGGAGTTCAAGGACCGGATGGGCCAGCCTGGCTTCGAGTGGGAGCGGCGCGTCACGCCCGCGGAGTACCTCTTCCGCTACCACTCGCCTCCCGTGCTCGCGTGGTACACCGCCCGCGGCGTGTACCGCATCTTCGCCAAGGAGACGTTCCAGTCGCTCTACTACGCCGTGGCGGGCGGCTCGGTCCGCCTTCTCGGCGGCGCCGGTCGCTACCTCGGCCTGGAGTCGCCCTACCTCGCCCCACTCATCTTCACCGCCGGCGTGGTCGACCTGCTGCGCCGCCGGTCGCGCTGGCGTACCCACTTGCTGCCCATCGCGCTCTGTTTCGTCGGCGTCCTACCGCCTATCGGCTTCATCGCCGGCGTGCCGCAGGATTGGCTGTATCAGGTGCGCTACGGCTACATGGCAGCCCCATTCGCCAACGCCATCCTCGCCTGGGCCGTCGTCGGCGGCGCCGCCTTCATCCTCGCCCGCTTCGGCCGCCCCGCTCGGGCGCGCCTGCGGCCCGTCGCGGCCGCCTGACGCGTCATGACGTGGCGCTACGTCGGCGCGCCAGACGTGCGCGTCCCACTCCCACTGCGTATCCTCGGCCTCTGGCGCCACCGGCGCCTCCTGCGCCGTATGGCCGAGCGCGATCTGCGTCAGCGCTACGTCGGCACCGCTGGGGGTGTTGCCTGGGCCGCCGTCTATCCGCTCCTCCTCGTGACCTTCTACACCGCCATCTTCACGTTCGTCTTCCGCGGCCGCCTCAGCCCCGGCGCGCCTCCGGCCGAGTACGCGCTCTACGTCGTCTCCGGGCTACTCCCATGGATCTCATTTGCCGACGTCGCCGGACGCGCCACGCAGGTCATGGCTGAGCACCGCGGCCTCGCCAAGTTCGCTATGTTCCCGGTGCAGGTCCTCCCCCTCACCAGCCTCTACACCACCGCCTTCTCGCTCGGCGTCGGGCTGCTGGCGCTGATCGTCTTCGCAGCGTCGTCCCACGGGATTTCTGCTGGCATCCTGCTGCTCCTACCCGCGGTGGTCCTCCAGACGCTCTTCCTCGCCGGGATCGCCTGGCTGCTCGGCGCCCTCGGGGCGCTCATCCGCGACGTGCGCGAGCTCGTCTCCATCGCGCTGCTGGTCGGCATGTTCCTGACCCCCATCTTCTACGCCGAATCCGACGCGCCCCGCGTCCTGCGCCCGCTCGTCGCGCTCAACCCGCTCGCCCACCTCATTCGCCTCTACCGCACCGCTCTGCTCGGTGGGGGTGGCCCCGACACGCTCGTCAGCCTCCTCGTCTTCGGCGCCGTCGCGGTCGTCACGCCGCTCGTCGGCTACCGCGTCTTCGAGCGCACGCGCGCCCTGCTCGGCGACGTCCTGTGATCTCCGCCGCCGCGCGTCCGGCCGCTCGTGGCGCCGCGCCGCCCGCGCTCTCGGTGCACCGCGTCTCCAAGCGCTACGTCGTCTACCGGCGCCAGTCAGACCGGCTTGCCGAGCTGCTCACCCGCCGCCCGCGCCACCGCGCGTTCTGGGCGCTGCGCGACGTCTCCTTCGACGTCGCGCGCGGCGAGATCGTAGGCGTCATCGGGCGCAACGGCGCCGGCAAGACCACCCTCCTGCGTCTCCTCACCGGCGTCAGCGCCCCCACCAGCGGCGAGATCGACGTCAACTACCCCATGTCCGCTATTCTCGAGCTGGGCAGCGGATTTCACCCCGACTTCACCGGCCACGAGAACATCTTCCTCGGCGGCGCTGTGCTCGGCATGTCCGACGACGAGATTCGGCGCAAGTACCGCGGCATCGTGGACTTTGCAGAGCTGGGCGCCTACATGGACATGCCGTACAAGACC
>DASTZM010000044.1:0-4700 GCA_035764305.1 Chloroflexota bacterium
GGTCCGTCTCCTGCTGCAGCGCCAGCAGCCGCTCCGGCGACAGCAGCATGCGCAGCGCCGGCAGCTCCCCGGTCACACGCTCCACGATCTCCAGCTCGTCGCGCATCGTCGGGTACCCGACCACCGTCTTGAACATGAACCGGTCCACCTGCGCTTCCGGCAGCTGGTACGTCCCCTCCTGCTCGATCGGGTTCTGCGTCGCCAGCACCAGAAACGGGTCCGGCACCGGGAAGCTCTGCCCCCCGATCGTCACCTGGCGCTCCTGCATCACCTCCAGCAGCGCCGACTGCACCTTCGCCGGCGCGCGGTTGATCTCGTCCGCCAGCAGCAGGTTCGCGAACACCGGCCCCAGCTCCACAGAGAACTCGCCCGTCCGCTGGTTGTAGATCCGTGTCCCCACCAGGTCCGCCGGCACCAGGTCCGGCGTGAACTGGATTCGCCGGAACGTGCCGCCCACCACCTGTGCCACCGTCTTGATCGCCAGCGTCTTCGCCAGCCCCGGCACCCCCTCCAGCAGGATGTGCCCCCGTGCCAGCAGCGCCACCAGCAGCCGCTCGATGAGCCGGTCCTGGCCGACGATCACCCGCTTGATCTCCGAGAAGACCCTTTTTGTCTCTACCGCGTCCGCCGGCAGCGGCCCACCCTCGTCCGGCGGCGCTTCCGGCCCCTGCTCGTAGAGCTTCCCCAGGTCGAGCGGCTGCGGCTCTTCCGGTGATGGGGCAGGTGCCGTATCGGTGGCGCTCATCTGTGTACAGCCTACCGTCCGCCGCCCGCCGTGCCCGAGTGCCTGTTATCCTTGCTCGGTTGCCCGCCTGATGGGTGGGGTTGTGGGGTCCCGTGGTGCAGCGGCCTAGCATACGTCCCTGTCAAGGACGAGATCGCCGGTTCGAATCCGGTCGGGACCGCCAGTCTAGAATCGTCTGATGTCCGAGGCGCTCGCCCGGCGCGCCCTCCCCTCCGAGGCCCTCCACCTCGCCGCCCGCTTCGCCAAAGCCCTCGAGCGCTACCTCGAAGTCAACGGCGGCGCTGCCTCCCGCGTCCAGATCCTCGGCGTCGTCCGCACCTGGGTCCCCCGTTGGCCCGCCGACATCCCACCGCTCCTCGCCGATGCCCTGATCGAGGGCCTCGTCCGCCAGGGCCTCGCCACCGCCACCCGCCACCACGTCGGCCTCAACACCCACATCATCCGCTGGCGCGTCCGATTTCAGCGCTACCCCCAGCGCCTCACCCAGCCCATCGACCGCGTCGCCGGCGATTGCGACGTCCCCAGGTCCGCTGTCGAGGCCCACCGCGCGCTGTACCGCAATATGAAAGAGACAGCCCTCAATCTGAAACACGCCGCCCATCCTTCGGATCCTCCTTCCGGCGCCGACCACCCGCACGTCGAGCGTCGCGCCGGGTGACCGTTACCGTCCGCAAGCCGACGCGCGAGGACGTCCCCGCCATCGCCGCCCTCTTCGGCCGTGCCTTCGATGACTACCGGCGCGGCCTCGGCCTCACCGCCGACCAGCTCGCCGCCTTCTGGTCGTTCAGCCTCGACGCCCGCGTCGAGCAGACCACCGTCGCCACGCTCCCCGACGGCACCATCGCCGGCTTCATCGTCACCGTCCGGCCCGGCGCCGAGGAGCGCTACGGCCGCCGCGGCACCTTCCGCAAGCGCCTCCAGACCATGCGCCGCACGCTCACCGCTTCGGCCTTCTGGCGCATGCCCGCCCTCTTCATCCCCATGGGCCTCGCCTACGCCAAACGCCACGCGCGCAAGAACGAGCTCTACGTCTCCCTCGTCGCCGTCGACCCCGCTCTCCAGGGCAAGGGCATCGGCCAGGCCCTTCTCGCCGCCGCCGAGGAAGAGGCCCGCGGGGCCGGCGCTTCCGCCATCCTGCTCCACACCGCCGCCTCCAACGCTCGTGCCCGCGCCGCCTACGCTCGCGCCGGCTATCAGCTCGTTTCCACCGTCCGCGCCCCCTGGGCCGGACCCGCCGGCATCCGCGCTTACGTCGCCCTCCGCAAACCCCTCCAACGCGACCTCACCCCCCGGCTTGATACCGTTCCCGCCCTGAGGCCCCTCTAGATGCCAACCGACGACCAGCGCCTCCGCCATACCGCGCATTGGCAGGACACCTACGTCATGCCCGCCTACGCGTCGCTCGCCGAGTGGGAGCCCCGCAAGGACGCCATCCGGCAACAGGTCCTCTTCGCCGCTGGCCTCCTCCCCTTCCCCCAGAAGACCCCCCTCAATCCGCTCGTCACCGGCACCACCCACCACGAAGGCTTCGACGTCGACAACGTCGCCTTCGAGTCGTTCCCCGGCTTCTACTGCACCGGCAACCTTTACCGGCCCCACCGCCCCGTCGATCCGGAGCGCATCCCCATCGTCCTCACCCCCCACGGCCACTGGCAGGAAGGCCGCTTCGCCCACACCGAGCGCGGATCGATCCCCGCCCGCTGCATCAACTTCGCTCGCCAGGGCTACTACGCTTTCGCGCCCGACATGGTCGGCTACAACGACTCGCGCCAGATCGGCGGCCACCGCACCTTCGACGCCGACGCGCTCGCCCAGTGGAGCATCGGTACGCTCGGTCTTCAGCTCTGGAACAACATCCGCGCGCTCGATTACCTCCTCACCCTACCCGGCGCCGACCCCAGCCGCGTCGCCTGCACCGGCGAGTCCGGCGGCGCCACCCAGACCTACCTCCTCGCCGCCGTCGACGACCGCGTCGCCGTCTCCGCCCCCGTCAACATGCTCTCCGCCCATTACGCCGGCGGTTGTGTCTGTGAGAACGCTCCCGGCCTGCGCATCGATCTCACCAACATGGAGATCATCGCCTCGTTCGCGCCGAGGCCCCAGCTCATCGTCGCCGCCACGGGCGACTGGACCGTCAATACCCCGCGCGTCGAGTACCCCGCCGTCCGCTCCATCTATCAGCTCTACGGCGCCGACGACTCGCTTGAGTGCGTCCAGTTCGACGCCCCCCACAACTACAACCTCGCCTCCCGCCAGGCCGTCTACGGCTTCCTCGCCAAACACCTGGGCGGCCGCGCCGAGCCCGCGACCCACCATCCCACCACCTCGTTCAACGCCCTCCAATCCACGCCGCTCGCCGAGACAGAGGGCAGCGAGATCGCCGACGTCGGCCCTCTCCGCACGTTCCCCAACTCTCTCCCACCCTCCGCCCTCGATGGCCCATCCGCCGTCGTCGACGCCGCGAAGAAGTTCCTCGCCGCCGATCCAACCCACCCGGATCTCCCCGCCGCGTACCAGCTCGCGGTCGGCGCCGCGCTTCCAAGTGCGGACGACGTCGCCTTCGCTCGGCGCGACAAGCTCGAAGCCCCAGATCGCAACGTCGAGCGCTTCCAGCTCAGCACCAGGCGCCATGGCGAGCACCTCCCCGCCGTCCTGATCCGCCCCAGCGCCACAACCAACGCGCCGCCCGTACTCCTGCTCCACGGAGACGGCAAGCGCGCCTTCCTCGACGGCGCCCACCCGCGCCCCGGCGAGCTCTCCGCCCTGCTTGCCGCCGGCCGCACTGTCCTCACCCTCGACCTCTTCCTCACCGGCGACTACCTCTCGCCTGTCAGCCAGACCGGTCGTCCCGCGTCCGAGACCCACTTCACCGGCTACAACCGCACCGACGACGCCCTCCGCGTACAGGACGTCCTCACCGCCCTCGCCGCCCTCTCCCACCTGACCGGTGCATCCCGCGTCGACCTCATCGCGCGCGGTGCCGCCGCCCTATGGGCCACCCTCGCCCGTCCCCTTGCCGGAGACCTCATCGCCGGCTTCCAAACCGACGACCCCCAGCCGTTCGCCGCCGGCTGCTTCATCCCCCACCTCGCGCGCCTTGGCGGGGTCAGCGCAGCCGGCGCGTTGTAGCGCTCAGCTCGGACACACCGTCGCGGGCTTCATCGGGCACCCCCGCTCGGCCCCTTCGCCATCTCCGCCAGCTCCGCCTCGCCCGGCGCGCCCCACACCTGCTTCGGCTGCACGATCCGCATCGCGTTGCCAAACGGGTCCCGCAGCCCGAAGTCGATCCCGTAGAAGTGCTCCACCGGCTCCTCCGTCAGCTCCACGCCCTTCGCCTTCAGCTCCGCGTACAGCTTTCGCGCGTCGTCCGTTGAGAACCCAACCGTGAACCCCGTCGCCCCTTTCGACACCAGCTCGCGAACGCGCGCCGCCGACTCCTCGTCCATCCCCGGCGGCCCCGGCACCTCCAGCAGGATGGCCCGCTCCCGGTCACCCGGCACCGCCACCGTCAGCCACCGCATGAACCCCAGGTTCATGTCCTCCCGCACCACCAGCCCCAGCTTGTTGACGTAAAAGTCCAGCGCCTGGTCCTGGTCAAACACCCACACGTGCGACATCGTGATCTTGTTCAGCATGGCTCCATCCTAATCCGACTCCCGAACGTCCGCTTCTCCAAAACTGCTTGCCCCGGAACGCCCCAGACTGCTCGGCCGCATGTACGCCATCGCAAAGCACGACGGCGCCGCCACGCGCGGCGCGCGCCTTCGGTACTCCGCCGGCGACGTCCCCACGATCTCGCGAAACGTGCGGCTGAACGTCCCCAGGCTGTTGAAGCCCACGTCCATGCAGATGTCCGTCACGCTCCGCTCGGTCTCGCGCAGCAGGAACATCGACCGTTCCACTCGCCGCCGCTGGAGATAGCGGTGCGGCGTCTCGCCGAACGTCACTTTGAACA
>DASTZM010000045.1:0-5522 GCA_035764305.1 Chloroflexota bacterium
AAACCGCATCGCCTCTCGAGAGGCGCCGTAGAGCATCGCCACGTCCGCCCGCTGCGCCATCCGCTCCATCTGGGTGCGCGTCAGCGCAGCCACCAGGACCGGTGAATACCGCGGCGCGGTCGCCGGCACTCCCAGGCTCGCCAGTTCGGCCCGCGCGCCCAGGCGCGCGCCGTCGTAGTGTCGCGCCACCGCCGCCAGCCTGGCGCTGTCTGCCGCCTCCGCGGCCTGGCGCGCCCGCGTCAGCTCCGCTGGATCCGCGCTGTCTCTCCCAGGACTCACCGGCTGCGCTCCCCAAACGCCCGTACCCGCGTCGTCCTCATCCTCTCCGTCCCCGCCGCTCGGCGCCGCCACCGCCGGAATGAGCGCGCGGCTCACCGCCGGATCCGGCGTCGTGAGCCAGATCGCCACTTCCACCCTCTCCTGCGGACCCATCGTTGCCGCTCGCGCGCTCAGGTTTGGGTGGAGCTTGCCGTGGGTCGCGGCCCGTGCGCGCTCCTCCGCCGCCTCCACCCCCTGCACGTTGGCTGGCTTGCCCTGCCCGTCTATCACATCCAGAAACGCACGCCCCGTGCTGCGGTCCACCACTTTGCTCAGCTCGAGCTGCACGCTCGCCCCGGCGTAATCCCGCGTGACGGTGTCCACCACCTCCAGCCGCTCGATCGGAACCCTCGCGCTTCCTGCCACGCGCTGACGCGCGGCGTCGGCGCCCGCTGTCGATTGCCCATGCACCGCTGGAGCGTGTCCCAGGACAGCCGAGAGCAGCACAACCGCTGCCCCGACCCGCGCGCGCCGAAGCAGCCCAGGCGTCTGTCGGTTGGAAGCTCGATGTGGCGTGATCGTGATGCGCATCGGCCGATCGTGCAGTCACCTAGGTGGGGACACGGTTGATGTCGCGTTGTGGCCGTGTGACGACCCGGCGGGTGCCACGCATCCCCCCTGGCGATCGGGCCGCTCAACCAGAGCTCCACCCCTTCACATCCACATCTCTACTCCGGACCCCGGTCGACGCGTCCGCCGCGCATTTCGGCCCGCGCCAACCACCACAACACAACGCGAATACACCGGCAGGTTGACCCCGAACGTGATCCGATCGCCCTAGCCTGTCCGGGACCCAAGAGCGGTCAAAAACGGAGGAATTGCATGCGACTCAAGCACAAGCTCGCGAGATGGTCAGCGTCGACCCTCATGGTTGGGTTACTGAGCCTTCCCGCTCTGGGGCCGCCCCTCGCCGCGCACGAAGCCCTCCCGGGGCTGGACTCACCGCTCCCCATCGCCGTCGGGTCCGGCCTGGCGGCCGGCGACGACGACGACTGCATGCTAGACGACGACAGTCTGCTCGACTGCGAGTACGAGAGCGGCCTCGCGGCGCCGATGGCGGTGAACGTGCAGGCCGACGCGACGCCCGGCACCGTCGGCGCCGCCGGCGCGAGCCGCGACACTGCCGACCGTACGATCGTGCCCACCCTCGCCTTCAATCTCGACATCAATGGCGGGTACGTCGCCAAAGGCGTCGCGATGCGTAACCGCGGCTTCGGCCAGATCGGCCTGTCTGGCATCCCCAGCGGCGCGTCTATCGTCGCCGCCTATCTCTACTGGACCATTCTGAGCCCGACCCCGCCACCGAACATCGGCACGATCTACAACGGTATCTCCACCACGAACGTTTTCGGCGCGTTGATTGGCTCAGGGGTGGATCCGTGCTGGAACGCTGGCACCGGATGGGCCTTCCGCGCCGACGTCACCAACATCGTCGCCGCCAAGAAGAACGGCACCTACAAGCTCAGCAACTTCCCCTCCGGCAATGTCAACGGCCAGGATCCCTTCGTGTCCGGCTCCACCCCGCCCATGATGGAGGGTGCCTCGCTCGTCGTCGTCTTCTCCAAGGCGGGCTACCCGCTAACCCGCGTGCAGATCTACAACGGCTACGAGATGACCAGCGGCGCGAATCTGTCCCTCGTCGCGAACTGGGGCTTCCCCGCCTCCAGCCCCGTCGGTGAAGTGCGCACCACGTGGATCGGCGCCGACGGGCAAAAGCCGACGAATAACGAGCCCGGCAGCCGGTTCAACGGCGTCCTCATGACCAAGGCTGACTGGGACGGCACCGACCCCCAGCCGCCCTTCGCCAACTACAGCAGCGGCAATCTGTGGGACACCGACACCATCAGCGTCGGTAAGTACGTCGCTCCCGGCGCCTTCGCCGCAACCATCACCACCCAGGGCGGACCCGACTGCCTGGTGTGGGTCGCCCAGGTCCTTTCCCACACCCACTTCGGCTTCCTCGACAGCGACGGCGACTCGCTGCTGGATGGCTGGGAGGCCAACGGTCACAACGGGTTCGATCTCGCCAAGTACGGCGCCAGCCCCTACAAGAAGGACGTCTTCGTCGAGATGGACTACATGGGCGCCGAGGCCGTCTGCCCCTGCCATCTGCCACTCGCCACCGACCTGAGCCGGATCAAGAGCGTCTTCAACGCCCTGCCCGTCTCGAACCCGAACGGCACCAAGGGCATCTACATTCACCTCGACGCCGGACCGGCGCGTGGCTCCGCCTTCAACCTCGGCGGCGGCAACCTCGTCCCGCACGACAATGACCTGAATCCGGTGGATGTCGAGTTTGCTGCCATCAAGGCCGCGAACTTCAACGCGGCTCAGCGTGCCGACATCTTCCATTACATGGTCTGGGCGCACGGCTACAACGGCGGGAGCAGCAGCGGCCTGTCGTTCGGCATCCCGGCGGACAGCTTCATCGTTACCCTCGGCCTCTGGCCGGGGCACGGCTCCTCCGACCAGAAGGTCGGCACCTTCATCCACGAGCTCGGCCACAACCTCGGACTGGGCCACGGTGGTAACGTCGGCACCAACTACAAGCCCAACTACCTGAGCGTCATGAGCTACGCCTTCCAGGTCTCCGGTGTGCCGCGCACCGGCACCCTCGCGCCGTACTTCGGCTACTCCACCGCTGACCTGCCGGATCTGAACGAGGCGTCGCTCAACGAATCCGTCGGCCTCAACAGCACCGCCGCCAACACCTATCGCACCAGGTGGTTCTGCCCGTCCGGAGCGCTGACCACCGGTCCGACCACCGCCAACGGTCCGACCGACTGGAACTGCAACGGCGTGATCGCGAGCCCCGTCGCGCGGGACGCGAACGGCGACGGCGTCCTCTCCATCCTCACCGGGTGGAACGACGTTGCCAACCTCGTCTTCAACGGCGGGCAGGTCGGCCCAGGCTCGGAGCCCACTCCCATGCGTGCCTCGCTCGCCGAGCTGCTCGACGATGAGCTCAAGCTCGAGGATCCGCACTAATCGAGTATGGAAGGACCGTCACACTGATCATGTCTGACATACTCGGTTGAGTGGGATGCGAGCCGGGAAGCCCCCATTCTGGGGCGGGTCCAATCGCTTTCGGCCGGGAACTTTCTCGGGCGCGGTGGCGTCTCTCGATCAGACGCACGCCGCGCCCAAGGAGAACCCGATGCTGCGACGCAGAATGACCCGTACCCTGGTGGCCTCCCCGCTCGCCCTCCTTGCCTTCCCGCTCGTCGTCGGCGCCACTTGCCACGACGAGCAGGCGCCCATGGAGCCAGGTCCCACGCCCCCTGCGGGCGCTCAGGAGCCGGCTGCGGTATCGCAGCCGGCTCCGCCTGCGGATGAGCGCGGCCTGACCTTCGAGGAGAACCTCCGCATCAATCCACCGCCCCCCGCCAACGTGCGCGTCGCGCTCGTCGAGCCCGGCGCTATCCACCTCGCCTGGGACCCCCCACCTCCGGTGTCGCTGCCACATCCCTACAGCGACGTCGTCGTTGCCTACCGCGTCTTCCGCCGGAGGCAGGGGGAGCTCGAGCTCCAGCCCCTCGCCGAGACCCCGGCCACGCAGTACAGCGACCGCGCCGTGAGTTCAGGGGCCGTCTACGAGTACGCCGTTGCCAGCATCCGCGCCGAGTACGCCGAAGGCGGCCGCTCCGATCCCGCGGTCTCCGCACAGGTGCCCTAGCGATCCCACCGCCTGTGGCCGACGCTCGCTGCCCAGGCGGTCTGCCTCTCAGCGCCTTCGCAACTCACCGCCACCACGTCCCAGGTCGTCGCGCCCGCGGGTGGCTCGCGTAAGCAGGCTGCGCGCAACACAACCACAACTCCACCCACCGTCAACGGCATCCCCCACCGCTTAGCGCAGGATGACACGCGGACCGGAGGTGTCAGTGTGATCGAGCAAGCCGGCGGAGGCGAAGCGTGGGTGCGCTGTCCCTCGTGCCTGCGCATGTGGCCGCGGGCGCAGCTGCGCCAGATCCACGATGTCGATGGGAGGCGCCTGTGCTGCCCCGACTGGGAGTGTGACGCCGGCCCGTCGTGGGAGCCACAGCACGACGTCGCCCTTGACACGCTCATTGCGACCTTCAGCACGGGACAGCGTCACATCGTGCTCGCCCCTCCGGCGCTCGCGCTCGGACCGTCGAGATCGAGTTGAGGTTGCCCCGCAGATCTTGACACCGCACGAAGCCCGCGTAGAGTGCGCCGTAGGCGGACGGCTCTCGCTGTGAACGTGATCGGCCACAGCAACCGGCTTCGAGTGGGCGGCTCGCCCCTCGAGTCGGCGCTCATCGCCCGAAGGCCGCTGATTCTGGGAGTCGCCGCACCGGCGCTCTCGACATGCATGTCCGCCGCCGGTCCGGCCAACGAGCGACGGGTGATCCCCACCGACTACCTCGCGTTCCAGGACTACCTGAGCGCCACCGGAGCACGCTCCGGCATGCCCCGCTCCGCCGCGCGCGTCCGTGCGTCGGTGCTCACCGTAGCTCGAACGGACGTCTGTCCGTCGCCTGGGCAGGGCACGTCCGGAGAGGCCAGCCCCTGCCCCGTGCCGCTCTACCCGGTCGACGGTGGGGTCGTGCGCATCGACCAGGTCCTGAGCGCCGGACCGGCGGCGCCGGCGGGCACCGCCGGTCCGGCCGCCACGCGCGTAACCGACCAGCCGGGCGCACCAGTCAGCGGTTCGTCCGGGACCGTACCCGGCAGCGTGGGCCAGGCCCCCCCGGCGTCGACGCCCTCGGTTCGGCAGCCGGCGCCTCTGCAGGTCGGGATGGCAGTGGAGACCCGATTTCTGCTTACCGCCCGGCCCGCACGCGTGAGGTACGTCCCGCTCCCCACCTCGCAGGGTAGTGACTCCTCCCCCGCGCCCTCCCGCCCGGCTACCGGGCCTCGAGAGCCGCGCGCCGAATCCATTCCTCCCACCACCGATAGCGCCCGCGTTGCGCCCGGTCAGCGCAGGACGCCATTGCCGGTTCCCATGGAGAACGGGCAGTTTGTCTTCACCACCAGGGTGGGGTCATTTCCTCAGGTCGTCGAGAAGGTGCTGCCCGGGCTCGCACCGGGAGATCGATTTGAAGCGGATGTCGAATACGACGGAACGCTGTATGTGGAGGAGTACGAACGAATAGGGTAGAGCACGTAACACCGCACCGATCGAAGCGGTCGGACCAACCAACGGGGGCCGCCGGGTCCGGCCTAGGCGCCGCACGGTTAGC
>DASTZM010000046.1:0-5318 GCA_035764305.1 Chloroflexota bacterium
CGTCGTCGCGTACATCAGCGGTCGCTCCGCCGTCAGGACGTTTGGCTCGCCCCGCAGCGACCGCTCCACGTACGGCGAGAGCGCGTCGTAGTCACCCGGCTGCACCCGCTCCTGGAAATCCCTGACCGAGCGCACCTGGCCGAAGCCGTGCCGCTGTCCGAAAACCGTGTCTCGGTTGCGACCCACGATCTGCAGCAGCTTGCGCTCCTGCGCCCGCGCCGGGTCGCGCGTCGCCTCCTCGAATCGGTTGGCGGCACTGATCCTGAGCCACAGGCGCAGGGCGTGCTGGACGGTGTCTGCTGTTTCCATAGCGCTTCCTTAGTTCAGTGGGATGGCCGGCGCCGTCGCTGGCGCCTCGAACACGCGGCGGGCCGCGGCGTACTTGTCGAGCGTCGTCTCCTTCACGCGCACCCCCAGCCCCGGCCGCACGAAGCTGCGCGCGCGGCCGGCCCAACCCGGCAGCACGTTCTCTTCCGTCAGGTCCTCGCGCAGCAGCAGGCGCCCCGCGGACCCTTCCACGTAGCGCACGCTGGGCAGGCTCGCCGCCAGGTGCCGTCCCGCCGCCGACAGCAGCCCGCTCTCCCCCACCTGCGCCCCCACCACGCACGCCAGGCCCGCGTCGGCTGCGATCCGCGCGATGCGCCGCGAGTTCAGCAGGCCGCCGCACTTGGACACTCGGATGTTGAAGGCGTCGCACGCCCGTGTTCGGGCCAGCTCGGCTGCCTCCTCCACCGTGCGCAGCGCCTCGTCCGCGATCACCATCTCCGGCGCGCCCGCCGTCACGCGGCGCAGCCCGTCCAGATCGTCCGCCGCCACCGGCTGCTCCGCCGCGCTGATGCCGTACCGCCGCATGCGCGCCAGCGCCGCCAGCGCTTCGTCCGCCGTCCAAGCGCAGTTGGCGTCCACCCGCAGGTCGACGCGTGGCCCCAGGATGCGCCGCAGCACGCGCAGGCGCTTCAGGTCCGCCGCCAGATCCTGCCCCACTTTGAGCTTCACCCGCGCGTACCCCGCCAGCCGGCAGATCGCCGCCAGCGGCGCCATTGCCGGCGGCGGGAGCAGCGGGATCACCGCGTCATACGTCACGTCCGCCGGCGCACCCGCACCGCCCAGCCAGCGACCCACCGATTGACCGAGCAGCCGTCCCGCGGCGTCCAGAAAGGCCAGCTCCAGCGCGCACCACGCGGCGAGGTCGAGTCCGCCGTTCCCGGAGCTACCCGCCGCTGCCACCTCCTCCAGCACCGCCGGCACCTCGTCTGCACCGCACACCTGCCTCCCCAGCGCCGCCGGCACGTACCGCTCGCACAGCGCGCGCGTCGCGCTCTCCACCGTCTCGCCCGTGACGTACTCGCGCGGTACTCCTTCGCCGTAGCCCGTCGCCGCCCCGTCCGGCCCCTCCAGCGTCAGCCGCACGTACACGTTCTCGGAGGAGCGGCGCTGCGCCAGCGCGTGTCCAAACGAGAATCGGAACGGCAGCTTCGCCGTCATCACCTCGACCCGCACCACCCGCGCCGTGTGCGACTCGTGTAATGCGCGCGCCCCACCGGCCCGCCGCGCTACGAGCACGTCGCCGCCCTCGCCGCTGCCCCGCTGAGCCACGGCAGCGCGGACAGCAGCTGCGGCATCGCCGCCTCCGCCGCCGCGTGCCCCAGCTCCGCGTAGCGCAGGCCGTCGGCAAAGCGCCGCAGGCTGACCCCCGGCGCGTTCCGGAAATCCGGCTCGATCACGACCGATGCCCCGTGGGAGTCGCCCGCCGCCGTGCTCTGCATCAGCTCGATCGTCCGTGTCATCGCCTCCAGTGCCGAAGGCGGCCGGGCGCTCGCGTGAGCCGGTGGCGCCCCCGTCTGGATCTCGGCCATCGTCCGTCCGGGGCCGCTGCTCAGCTTCACCGCGACCACTCGATCCGCCCCCATCTCGGACACCACGTCGCCCGGCACCGGGTTGAGCACCGCCCCGTCCACCAGGACGTACGGCCCGATGCACCGCGCCTCGAACAGCCCCGGCACCGACATGCTCGCCAGCACCGCCGACCATGTCGGCCCGCTCCGGAACACCACTTCGCGCCTGCTGGCCAGGTCGGCGGCCACCACGCCCAGGGGCACCCGCAGGCTCTCGAGGCACGTCCCGCCGCCGATCGCGCGCAGACGCTCCGTCAGCGCGCTGTTGGACAACAGCCCCGTGCTGCGCGGCCCGATGCGCAGCGCGCTCGCCGCCACCTCGAGCAGCGTTTCGCGGATCCCATCCGGGTCGTGCCCCATCGCGTACAGCGCGCCCACCGCAGCGCCGATGCTCGTCCCCGCCACGTAGTCCGCCGAGACCCCCATCCGCTCGAGCGAGCGCAGCACTCCCACGTGCGCGAATCCGCGTGCGCCGCCCGCGCCGAACGCGAGACCCACTTTCAGACCGGCCAGGTCGCGCGCTGCCCAGCCCAGCGCCGTGCCCGCCGGAGTTCCTACCGGGAGCATGCCCCGCCGCAGCGCGTCCTCGTCCGCCGGCCGCAAGCTCGGCACGTGCAGCACGCCGTCGGCGCCCGGACGCGGCCACCGTCCGGCGCCGCTCCAGCCCCGCACCGTGTGCCCCGGCCGGCCCTCGCTGTCGGTGCCCCGCTCCGGCGTGTCTGCCCCGGACGCGCCGATCCCCGACAGGGCAACCGTGCGATCCGCGGCGAGCGGCTCCATGGCGCCCCGAGCGCGGCTGACCAGTACATGCTCATACCGCTCTCTCAGCCGCGCCAGCAGTCCCGGCAGCGATCCCAGACCCGACAGCGGCGGCGAGACCAGCAGCAGGTGCGCGCCGCCGGCGCCGCCGAGCGCGACCGGCGCCGGCGGCGCGGCTGTCGCCAGCGCAGCGAGCGGCGCCGGCACCTCGCCATGCGTCAGGACCAGCAGAACGGTCGGTCGTCGCGTGTGCCACGCCACGCTGCACGCCAGCGCGTACGCCAGCAGAGGCGGTGCGCCCCCATCCTCGAGAATGGTGACCTGGCCCACGCCGGCGCTCGCCGGACGGCGAGCTGCGCTCGCCAGGCGCTGCGAGAGGATGGCCGCCACATTGCGGTACAGCGTCGGATGCGTCGCCACCGCGGTGCGCAGCTCCGCCCCACCCAGCACCAGCACCTCCAGCTCGGTCAGCGCGCGGACCGTCGCCGGTGACGGCTGCCCCGCGAACAGCGCCGTCTCGCCCGCCGTTTCGCCCGGCCCGATCAGCCCGAGGTCGCGCCCCCCACCCACCGACAGGCTCGCCGTCCCGCGCCGCACGACGAACAGCTCTTCCGAGCCGGCCCCCTCCGCCACGACCGTCTCGCCGGGCGAAAAACGGCGCCGCCGCACGCCCGCCAGCAGTGCCGCGAGAGCCGCGGCCGGGAGGCCCTGGAACAGCGCGGGAACGTCGTGCGGCTGCATCGCGGTAGAAGCTCGATCCGAGTAAACGAACCCACGCAGCCGATTCGGGCGCCGGCTAGCTGCCGGCCGTCGCCAGCGCCCGCCGCGTGGTGGGGAGCGGCTGCGGGAGCAGACCCTCGGAACGGAACCACTCCAGCGTGCGCGGCAGGCCAGTGCGGTACGCCACCTCCGGCGCATACCCAAGCGTCCGCCGCGCCTTGTCGATCGAGTAGTGCTGGTTGTAGTAGAGGAACCGCAGCCGCGAGATGTTCATCAGCGGCGCCCGCTTCACACGCAGCAGCCGGCCCACGTGCTCCGCCCCATAGCAGCCCGCGATCGCCACCGCCGGCGGCACGCGGCGTGACGGTATCTCCACCCCCAGCCAGTCCGCGATGAACGTGATGAACTCGCGCAGCGTCGTCTGTGTCCCATCCGGGAGATTGAGCGCCTCGCCGCTGATGCCCGGAGTTGATCCTGCTGCGACCGCCGCCCTCGCCAGGTCGTCGATGTATATGCAGTTCATCTGCTTGCTGCCATCGCCGATGAAGACGAACTTGCCCTCCGCCAGTGCAGTCATCAGCTTCGGCAGCAGCATCCGATCCCCTGGCCCGTAGACGAACCCCGGTCGCAGGCACACCGCCTCCATCGCGCCCCGCGCGCTCCACTCGAACACCACCCGCTCGCTCTCGATCTTCGCGTCGGTGTAGGTGTCGCCGTAGCGGTAGGGAGCGCTTTCGTCGGTGCCGTGGTGGTGCCGGTTGCCGTACACCGCCAGTGAGCTAACGTGCACCACCCGACGCACCCCCGCCGCCTCCGCCGCCTCCAGCAGCCTGCGGGTGCCCTCCACGTTGACGCGCCACGTCTCGCCGCGATCGGGCCAGTCGCCCACCACCGCGGCCGTGTGGTAGATGCACTCCACGCCGCGCACCGCCCATCGCAGCGAGTCGGCGTCCGTCATGTCCCCGTGCGCCAGCTCTACCCCGCGCTCGCGCAGCCCCCGCGCTCGGCTCGCGTCGCGCACCAGTCCGCGCACCTCGTCCCCCCGCTCCCGCAGCGCCGTCGCGATCGCGCTTCCCACGAAGCCCGAAGCCCCGGTGACCAGCGTCTTCATTGTCTGTCTTCCTTTCGTTCTGCTCGTTCTGTTCGTTCCGTTTGCTCCGCGACCCACCCCACCAGCGTCTGCACCACGTCATCGCGGCACGGCTCCGCTAATAAGAAGTGCTCCGCGTCGAACTCCCGCCAGCTGCAGCGATCGCCCAGCGCGCGGCTCAGCAGCGCGCGATTGCGGGAGTTGTGCGAGAGGCGGTCTCGCGCCGCCTCCAGTACCAGCACCGGCACCGTGAGCTCGCCCGCCCGCCGCCGCAGGTCTTTCACCATGCGGTTGATCTGCAGCAAGCAGCGCGCGGTCAGCGTCCGTGCCCCTCCCGAGTCGGCGCCGATCCACGCCAGCACCTCCGAGTCGCGCGTGAAGAGGTCGTCCTCCTGCGGCACGGGGAACCACGCCCCCGGAGCGAGCAGCCCCGCCGCCAGAATGCGCAGCTTCTGCGCGGGGCTGTAGTCGGGTCGTACGTACAGCCCCGGCGTCAGCATGACGATCGACCGGACCGCCGCCGCGCCGGCGCTACCCGTGAGGGCATACCCCAGCGCCACATTGGCGCCAAAGCAGTGCCCCACCAGGTGCACCGGCGCGGCCGGGTACTCGGCCCGGGCCAGCCGGACCACGCTGTCCAGCTCCCCGTACCAGTCGGCGTAGCGCTCTACGTCGCCTCGCACGGCGCGGGAAGACCCCGAGCCGCGCCGGTCAACCGCGTAGACCGCGACGCCGCGCTCCAGCAGCGCCTCGCCCGCCTCCGCGAACCACTGCGCGTGACTCTGCAGCCCGTGCACCAGCACCAGCGCCGCGGCCGGCCGCCGGTGGCGCCACGCGTACCCCCGCACGAACGG
>DASTZM010000047.1:0-6920 GCA_035764305.1 Chloroflexota bacterium
GGCGGCGGGCCGAACTCGTACTGGCGGAAGCCCCACTGCCCTTTGTCGGCGACGGTCAGACGCTTCGCGTGAGAGCGCAGCTCGTCCACGGTCTCGGGCGCCTTGTCCGCGTTGAGCCCGGCCTGTTTGAACAGCTCCTTATTCCACCCCAGCATGACGAACTGGTGGTGGTGCGGGATGCCGTACAGCTTGTCCTTGTACTTCGAGCCGTCGATCGACTGCTGCGTGAAGTCTGTGGTCTTGAGCGACCGCTCGCGGGAGAGCAGGCCATCTACGGCCAGCGTGGACTTCCGCGCGGCGGTGTCGATCGCCTGGTACTCCTTGAAGCGGGTGAAGTCCGGGCCCGTCCCGCCCGCCAGCGCGGCGGTGAGCTTGGTCATGAACTCGGCGTTGCTGTAGACCTGGACCTCCGTCTTCAGCCCCGGCGCCACCTCCTGGGCGAAGCGGTCGTAGAACTTGATCAGCGCATCGCGCTCGGCGGCCCCGTAGGAGCCCCACAGTGCCATGGTGGTGCCGGACCAGTTCTTCTTGGACACTTCCTGGGCAGTGGAGCCCCCGCTCTGCTGCGCGCCGCACGCGGGGAGGAGTGCGGCGCCCGCCGACAAAGCGGCGAGCACGGTACGGCGGGTCAGGGGCATTGCGGTCCTCCTTCAGGCAGTGCTACGCGGCGCTAGCCGGCCGCGACGGCGAGACCTCCTGCGCGAGACGCCTCGGGGAGACGCTCGAGCTCCGGGAAGCTGTGGAACCGAGGCATGGGGAGCGTGTTGGCGGCCTCGGGCAGGATGAGGACCCGCGAGTCCCCGCCCAGCCGGTCGAGCGCGGCGTCGACGGCGCGCTGCAGATCGGCCTCGAACGACGCGTTGTTCTTCTTGATGACCGTGTCGGACGGCTTGTTGATGGCGAAGACGACGTCCGTCAGATACCCGGGGCGTCGGGCGTAGTACTCCCCGCGGATCGACTTGCAGCGGTCCGAGATCTCACGCGGCGTGCGGTCCTGGTCGCGCCGCTCGTGCTCCACGAAGATCTGGTCGAAGGTCCAGGACGCCTTCTCCTCCTCCCACGCGCTGGGCACGGCCTCCGGCCCGGCAGGGTGGCCGACGAAGACCAGTGTCCCCGCGCCGCCCTCCTCCTGCCGCCAGCGCGTGCCGATCGCGGCCTGCTCGAGCGGCGACGGGGCGTGCGCGCCGCGCGCAAGGTTGGCGCCGAGCGTCGCAATGGTCAGGTCCGCCTTCCGCCCGATCTCGGCGCCCCACACCTCGCGGTCGCCGCAGGCGATGCCCGCGCGGTGGGCCAGGATCCGGTGGCCGCAGAAGGCGCGCAGCGGCTCGCCAAAGCGGTTGACGACGAAGTTGACGATGTACTCGAGGTTGACCATGTCGCCGATGTCGTCGACGTCGCAGCGCGACGGGTTGACGCCGTACGAGCCGTACTCGCAATACGGTGAAAAGTTGCACGAGTGGTTGCGCAAGACGGTCAGCCAGTGGGAGACGGCCGGGGTGATCATTTTGGCGCCGCCCTCGTAGCCATGCGTGTTGTGCGGTGCGATGCGCCCCACCACCACCTTGAAGTCGGCCTCCGCGACGATCCTGTTGAGCCACAAAGGTGTGCCGCGGGGGGACAGGCCGATGTAGGCGAAGTTGCCCTCGTCGAAGGCGTCGTGCGGCAGGCAACGGTAGGTGTCCACCTGCTCCTGGCCGACCTTGCGGATCAGGTCCTCGCGGTTCATCGGCTGGTGGACGCCGGTGCCGGTGAGAATGGTGATGTTCTCTTTGGTCGCGCCCGCGGCGTGTAGCTCGCGCAGCACGGCGGGAAGGACGCGGTACGACGGCGTGGGACGGCCCCAGTCGTCGGTGATCAGCGCGATCTTCTTGTTTCTGAGGTTGTGCGACCGCAGCGCCGGTGCGCCGATCGGATCCCGCAGGCCATCCTCGACGACCTGCTCCCACGTCTTCGTCGCGGGCGTGTACTTGGCCTGGGCGACCGTGATCCGCTCGTCCGGCACACGCACGTCGACCGAGAAACGCTGCTCGCCAAGCGCCAGATCGACCTTCATCGTTTCGCCTTTCCCGCGCTCGCGCGCGTGTCCTTGATCTCGATCCCGGCCTCCTCGAGCCCCTGCTTGATCGCGCGCAGGCAGTTCATCCAGGAGCCGTCGTAGTGCCCGATGGTGAGGGCGTCGGCGCCGCACTGCGCGCTGATCAGGATGCCCTGCTTGACCAGCTCGGGCGTGGCTTTGGGACGCGGTGAGATGGCGGAGAGGAAGTACTTCTCCACGCCGATCGCGCGCCGCACGGCATGAAGGTAGCCGCGCTTCCACTCCATGCGCGCCGGGTCGCCGGACTGCTCGGAATAGTCCGACGATCGGACGCTGTCCATGTACTGGCCGATCCCCTTGAGATCGAGCCCCATCAGCTCGGGGTAGCCGGCGTAGTGGTTGAGGCGTACGTCGATGCCGGGCTTGGCCTTGTGCACCGCGGCGTAGATCTCGCCGAAGAACTCCGTGATGCTGTCGCAGCGGAACTTCAGGAACTCGTACAGCTCGGGGATCTCGGCGAGGAGCGCGGTGGCGGTCTTCACCGAGTGGAAGAGCAGGTTGAGGTCGAAGGCCTGCTTGGCGTTGAAGCGCTCGTAGCCGTCGGCCAGCCAGCGGAGGCGCTCGACGATGGCGTTCCAGTTGAGGCCGCGCGCCTCGGCCCTGGCGCGGCACTGGTCGCAGAAACAGCCACCCAGCGTGATCCCCACCAGGCGCTGGACCTCGTTGGAGGCGAACGGCACGCCCGTCGGCCCCGACGCGCGGCCGGGATTGAAGCCGCGCACGCACGTCATGACGAAGTCGATGTCGTAGTTGGCGGCCAGGTCGCAGTACAGCGCGATCCCGTAGGCGCGAACGTCGGGGTGGTTGAAGCAGATCTGCTGGTCGAAGCGCTTGCCGTAGATGTCGCGCTGCACGACGTCGGCGAACTCGGAGGCGGCGCGCTCCTTGTCCAGCCAGGTGTGGGACAGCTCGGCGCCGGTGCCCATGCCGCGCTTCCGCGAGCCGTCGATCAGCTCCTGAAGCCAGTCCCGCCCCTTCAGCTCCGCGTTGTCGGAGAGGCGGGGCTTGATGCGGCTGTCTTTGTAGGAGTCGGGGTTAGGCTTCCAGTAGGCGCGCGAGTCCTCGGTCCAGTACACGAGGCGGCGCGGGTTGTGGGGGTAGTAGAAGTCGGTCAGCGGTCGCTTCTCGTCGTGCATGAGCGCGACCAGGTAGGTGCAGTTGGTGAGTGTCTCCCGCTGGAGGACATCCAGCATGTGCTCCAGCCCCTCGTCGAGCAGGTCCCACGCGTAGAGGCTGGCGACCACCTCTCTCCAGTACATGCGAGTCCCCTTCCTGACCCCGGCCCGGTCCCGGCCCGGTCCTGGCCCTAATCTGACCCGCCCTTGCCTCGGGCGGGCGGCGGAGTGTATACCGCATGTCGCATGTTCGACGCTATCGGCGCCGCGCCGACGCGCGAGGAGCTGGTCTACGGACAGCTGCGCCAGGCGATCATCGAGCGGCGCCTCGAGCCGGGGCAGGAGGTGGTCGTCACCACTGTGGCGGCGCAGATGGGCGTAAGCCGCATGCCGGTGATGACGGCCTGCAAGCGGCTGATCGGCGAAGGGCTGCTCGTGGCCAACCCGCGGCGCCGCGTGACGGTAGCGGCGCTGACGGCGGAGCGCATCGTCGAGGGTACGGAGGTGCTGCTGGCGTTGGAGTACGTCGCGCTGGAGCACCTGGTGGAGCGCGTCACCGATGCCGATCTGGCGCGCTGGGAGCAGCTCAATCGGGCGGTGCGCCGGTTCACGCGCCCGCCGGGCTCGCTCTCTCCCAACGTGCCCGACGAGCGCTTCCACGCCGCCCTCTGGGAGGCGGCCGGCCGCCCGTACCTCCTGCAGCAGCTCCAGCTGGTCTACGACCACAACCAGCCGGCACGGGCGCTCCAGCACCGCCGCCCGGACCCGGAGCAATCCGCGGCAGAACACGAAGAAATCCTGGCGGCGCTGCGGCGGCGCGACGTGGCGGGCGCGAAGGACGCGCTGCGCCGGCACCGTGACCGCGGCACCGCAATCCAGATCGACGTCTTGAGGTCAGCGTCCTGACTAGTTAGCGCACCGGAGGAGCAGCACATGACAGGTTTGACGACACGGCGGAGGGTAGTGGTGGGGGCGGCTGGGGGTGCGGTGGTCGCCGCGCTCGCGGCGTGCGGTCCGGCCGGCCAGGCGCCGGCCAAGGAGAAGGCGCCGGTCACCGTCCAGGTGTGGACGTGGACCAACGTGATCAACAAGCCCGTGTGGGATCGCGCGCAGGCGCGCTTCGGCGAAAGCCATGCCAAAGACAAGCTGAGCGTCAACCTCAGCTACTTCTCCGACCAGCCGACGTACTGGACGAAGCTGACGGCGGAGTACGCCGCGGGGACGCCGCCCGACGTGATCTACGGCAGCCCGCTCGAGACCCAGGACGTGGCGTCGAAGGGGATGCTCAAGGACCTGTCCCCCGTCGTGAAGCGCGACAAGTTCGACATCAACGACATCAATCCGCCGGCGCAGCTGCCCTACAACTTTGAGGGGAAGATCTGGGCCCTGGCGGCGTGGAACGACACGCGCATCCTGTCCTACAACGTCAATGCCTTCAAGGCAGCGGGGATCCCGCTGCCCCCGCAGACCGTCGACGGCGCCGGCTGGACGGTGGACGACTTCGTCTCCGCGGCGCGCAAGCTGAACGACCCCCAGAACAACAAGTACGCCTACGTGCCCGACGACATCACCGGCGGCACGCTGCGACTGCCGTGGCTGTTCGGCGGCTACTTCTGGAACGACGAGAAGGTGCCGACCCGTTCTGGCCTGAACACGCCCGAGACGGTGCGCGGGTTCGAGCTGGGGCGCGATCTGATCAGCGCGCACCGCGTCATGCCGCCCCGCTCTTTTCCGGCGACGCTGGGCGGGCACGACAAGATGTTCCCTGCGGGGATGATGCCCATCGCCTGGGCGGCGTACAAGCACATCACGGCGGGCTGGGCCGAGATCAAGGACTTCGAGTGGGCGGTGGCCCCTCTCCCGCGTGGGACGCGGCGCATGCACCACGTCTCGCCGCAGGCGTTCGGCGCGGTCTCGCTCTCCAAGACGCCGGACGAGGCGTGGGTGGTCGTGAAGGACTACGCTACCGGCGAGGCGAACGAGATCATGGCGACCGTCTCCTCGATGCCGTCCTACAAGAAGACCGACGTCTACAAAGTGGCGGCCGTCCCCGCCGAGCGGCGCTGGATGATCAAGCTGCTGTACGACGCGCTGAACGCGGGCAAGAGCCTGGTGCCGCACCCGAACGTCAAGCTGGAGATGAACAACGCCATGAACGCGGCGGTCAACGACATGCTGGACGAGAAGATCTCACCCCAGGAAGCGGCCAAGACGGCGGCCGATAAGGTGAACGCGCTGTTCGACGCGGCCGGAGTCAAGCCGAAGTAGCCGTCGCCCGGACGCGCTGGGCCAGATCTCAGCGCGTCCGGACTCCCCGGCCCTGGCCGAAGGTCATGGGGTCGATGCGGTGCTCCTTGACGTAGTCGTCGGTCAGGCGCAAGCCCAGGCCGGGCACGTTGGGTACGTCGAAGAACTGCGGGTCGTACGTGTATCCGCCGGCGACCGTCTCCTCCAGCACGCCCTTCAGCTGGGAGTGGAACTCGTGCATCAGAAGGTTGGGTGTGGCGGTGCCGACGTGGGCGCCGGCGAGGAGCGTCGCGGGGCCGTTGTACGAGTGTGGGCAATACGTGACGTAGTACGCGTCGGCCAGCGTGGCGATCTTTCGCATCTCGGTGATGCCGCCGACGTGGGCGATGTCCGGCTGGATGATGCGACACGCGCGCGCCTCGAGCAGACTCCGGAAGTCGTGGCGTGTGTAGAGGCGCTCGCCCGTGGCGACCGGCAGGTGGGTGGCCAGCTGCACTTCGCGCGTCTCCTGCACGTTCTCGGGTGGGACCGGCTCCTCGAGCCAGAACGGCTCGTACGGCTCCAGCGCGTGGGCGATGCGGATGGCGGAGGCGACGTTGAAGCGGGCGTGCATCTCCACCATCAGGCGGAAATGCTCGCCGCCCTCGCGGATCTGGCGTACGACCTCGACGGCGAAGGCGAGCGCCTCGGGTGAGATCTCGCGATTGAAACCCGGCTCCCGGGGAAACGGATCGAGCTTGCCGGCGATGATTCCTTCCTTCAGCAGGTCGCGCGTGAGCTCGGCGTAGCCTTCGGGCGCCTTGCCCTCGCGCCACGAGGTGCGGAAGGAGTCCTGTCCGGAGAGGCTGTCCCACGGGTGGTGATAGATGGGGACACGCGCGTTTACCGCGCCACCGAGCAGGGCGTAGATGGGGAGCCCCACCTTCTGGCCGATCAGGTCCCAGAGCGCCGTGTCGATCGCCGAGATGGCAGCCAGGTTGACGCCGCTGCGTGTGAACTCGGTGGCGCGGTAGAGCGCGACCCATAGGCGCTCGACGTCCCAGGCGGTCTCGCCCACGAGCTGGCGCCCCATCCACTCGATGGCGGCGCACAAGGGAGCAGGGGTGCCGATGCCCTCGCCGTGCCCGACCAATCCGTCTTCGGTCGTGACCCGCGCGAACGTCCAGGCCGTGGAGCGCGGTGTCGTGGGAACGTGAAGCGTGAACGCTTCGACTGCCCTGATCTTCAGCCCCCGCCCGTACTGGGAGGACTGCTCGGCGACGGGCGTGCCCACAGGCGTGCCGCTCATCGTGTGCCTCCCTCGCTCACGCGGCCTGGAGCGCGTCCCAGACGTCGTCTGGGACGGGGATCCCTTCCCGGCGTCGCTGCGCCGCCGTGCGCGCGGCGCGCTCGCCAGGCAGCAGGATCTCGTCGAAGCCCTCCTGGGTGGGGACCTCTTTGAGCTGGCGGACGTACGCGGCGGT
>DASTZM010000048.1:0-9416 GCA_035764305.1 Chloroflexota bacterium
CCGGTGGGCGTCCTCAACGCGCGCCGGACCGAGCAGCGGCCTTTCACTGACCTGGAGCTCGCCGCGCTCGAAACGTTCGCCGCCCAAGCCGCCATCGCCGTCGAGACTACGCGGCTGTTCGGCGAGCTGCGCGAGCGCGACGACCGCCGCCGCCGGGAGCTCGAGCGCGCCGCCGCCATCCAGCAACGCCTCCTCCCCTCCTCTATAGAAGGCTGGCCGGGTGTGCTCGAGATCGCCCACCGCTTCCGCCCCGCCGTCGAGACCTCCGGCGACTTCTTCGACGTCCTCCCACTCACCCCATCGCGCCCCGGCGACCTCCCCCCACTCCAGGTCGCCGTCGGCGACGTCGCCGGCAAAGGCAAGAGCGCCGCGCTCGTCACCGCCCTCGCCCGCAGCGCGCTGCACGCCGGCGCCTCGGTTCCCACCGGCCTCGCCACGCCCGCCACGACGCTCCGCCTGGCCGGGCAGCGGCTCCACCGGGACGTGGGCACCGGCCACTTCGTCGCCTGCGCGCTCGCGGTGGTCGAGCCGCCCGGACTCCTCAACGCTGGCCCGCTGCTCCGCGTCTCGAACGCGGCGCAGGTGCCCGTCCTGCTCTGCCGCGCCGGCACCTCCACGGAGATAGAGCCTCCCGGGGACCGACTCCCGCTAGGCGCCAGGGCCGATGGCGCCTACCGCGACGCGGACGTCGAGCTGCGCCCCGGAGACACCGTGGTGTTCTCCTCCGACGGCCTCGTCGAGGCCCCCTCCCTCCCCACCACCGCCGTCCCCGCTGACCTGCCCCCACCCGACCATCCCGGCGCCTTCTTCGGCTTCGCCCGCTTCGCCGCCTCCGCCACACACTGGTCCCAGCACGCCGCTTCCGCCGAAGACATCGCCGCCGGCATCTGGTCCGACCTCACCGCCTGGTGCGGCGACCAGTCCCACCAGGGGTTCCCCACTGGGGACCTAGACGACATGACCCTCCTCGTGCTGCGGGTTCCTCGCTACCCGCCCGGCAGCTACCCGGGCTACGACCGAGCCGGGGGCCGCGCACGCGCTGTCACCGATCTCTCATTCCGCCTGTGATCCCCTTGACGGGCGGGAGTACCCCGTCGGCGCAGTCAGCCCCAGGGGAGTTCGCAGGGCCGGCCGCGGTCGCGTGCGACCGTGCGGGGAACGTCTACGTCGCGGATGGATACAACCACCGCGTGCAGCAGTTCACGCCTCACGGGGAGTTGCTCGCCACGTGGGGCAGGCACGGTACGGGCGACGGCGAGTTTCGGTACGTCGCCGGGATCGCGGTCGACTAGGCGGAAGACGTCTACGTCGCCGACGGCTTCAACGTGCGCATGCAAAAATTCAGCCCCGACGGGCGCTTCCTTTGTAAGTGGGGTCGCTACGGGCACGAGCCGGGCGAGTTCGCCGGTCCGAGAGGGTTGGCGACCGACGCGAACGGTGGTCTGTACGTGGCGGATCTGGGGAACAACTGGATCGCGCGCTACGTGGCCGGACCAGAGTTGGTCATGCGCTCGGTTGGGGTCCGAAAACGTCCGCCAGCGACGGCGCAGTGCAATGGCGCGCCGCGAGAGCGAACGCCGAGATCCTGACCCTGACGCATGGGTCGGTCGCTCGCGTGCGCAAGCCAGCTCGCCACGCCAGGCGTGCTCCCTCGCTGCTACGCTCCGCCCCAGAAGTCCCCGGAGAAGCGCGGTGGATCCTGCCCTGGGCGGCACGGCCCTTGTCCTCGCCGGAGGCGCACTCTATTGCGCGCTCCTCTCCTGGGCGCGGCGCCCTGGTCGCACCCACCGGTGGCCCATGCTTGTTTCGGCCACCGCCACCGGTGGCGTGGTTGCCGGCGCGAATCTGCTCGCGTCTTCGCTCGGCTGGTGGGGCGGGCACTGGTCCTACTCGCTTCCCGTGCCACTCCAGGTGTGCTTCTGGGTGCTGTGCCTCACACCCCTAGTCGTGCTCGCCCTTGCCGGCTACCGCTGGCTCGGGAGTCGCACCCATCGACCCCGCCTCGTCTACGGCGTCATCCTCCTCGGCGTGTTGGGCCCGCCAACTGCCATCGCCGACGCGTTTGCCCTCAACACCGGGCGCCTCTCGTTCGGCGGCGGCTACGCCATCTGGCAGGACGTCATCGTCGGCCAGGCGCTCCTCTGGTTCCCTGTCCTGTTGTACGAGCTGCTGAAACCCCGCGCGAGACCGCGCTGGAGTGCGTAGGCTAATGGATTACAGGCGCCCAGCGACTCTGCGTCGCAGCACGCCGCCTACGATGGCGACTTCGCCCACGAGCGCGACCGAAGACCCGATCACGACCAGCGCGGTCAACCTGGGCGGCAGGGCGCTTGTGGTCAGGCGGCCTGTTTCTGGAGACGGCTGCGCGGCGCTACGCGCAGCGCAAGTGTCTCGTACTCGTCCCACAAACGAGTCAGCTCGCGCTGGAGGCGTTGCTGCTCGACCTCGATGAGCTGGGCGGCGGCGGCGCGCTCGGTGGGCGTCCGGCGCCCTCGGGTGAGAGCGCGCTGAGCGTTTCAGCCGTGCCCGTCAAGTCCTCTACGAAGTCCCCCACTTCTCGCTGGAGCCGGGGATCCTCGCGGATCACGTGGCCGTCCGGCAGCTCGTCGGTCGCTTCGCCCCGGCGCTCAGACGGGGCGAAGTAGAAGAACTGGGTCTGTCGCCCATTGGTCAGCGCGACAGGCTTCGCGTGCAGGTAGTAGGTCGCTCCCCGGCTGTTCACCGCCGTGAATGGCATGTTGGACCCCCCAAGGGAGCGCAATGTAACGCCGAGAAGACAATTCCGCAAGCGCGAACGTAAGTGGGCGATCCTCGGCCGCGCACGGATCTCACCATCCGTTAGAGGCCCATGCGGATGTCCTGCGCCGCCGCGCCAGCGCCGCGTTGCGCTTGCAACGGTTGAGGCGTGCCGCCTGATCCGCTGCTCAGACACTCCGCCCAGCACGCAGCAGTCAGCCGGCCACAACCTGCTCCGGCTGCGCCGCCGAGTCATCCGCATGCGCCGCGAACCGCTGCCACAGCCGCTGCGCATCCGCCAGCGACACGATCTCCCGGTCGAGCGCAAGCGTGAGCGCCCTTGACAACGACTCCAGCGTCTCCGCCCCCGACAGCGGCGCCGCCGGCGAGATGTCCTCCAGGTGCACCGCGAACGATCTGTCCACCCGCGGCCCCAGCCGCCCCGCGTTCTGCGCCTCGTCCAGCACACGGTCCAGCAGCCGCGTCAGGAACGCGCGGAACAGCTGCTGGCGTCGCTGAAACCGCTTGATTGAAGGCAGCCCCATCTCCGCCGCCGTCGCCCGGTTCACGTTCCCGCCCTCCGCCAGGTAGTGCTCCGGCAGGATCGCCCCCGTCGCCACCATCAGCCGGATCGCCCTCCCATCCGGCGCCGCATCGCCCGCATCGATCTCCGGCCTCACCGACGACCACGTCTCGCGCTCGTTGTGCACCAGCACCGACCCCGGCGGTGGGGGCGACCCGTACAGCGCCCGCAGTCGCGCCACCTCCTCGGGTGACGCCCCCTCCGCCTTGAGGTCCCACACCAGGTTCGTCTTCAGCTTGTTCAGCCGGCACCGGTTCTCCAGCCAGTCGGTGTAGCGCCGGATCCACGGCAGCACCGTCGCCAGGTCCGACCGGCCCCGCAGCGTGCCCGTGACCCGGTTGATCGTGAGGTGCAGCACGTCCCTGGCCGGGATCCAGACGCCGCCCAGGGGCTCCTCCTGGTTTTCACCCCCACCGCGCCCCTGGCCTCCCACCCAGCCCCTCTGCGGCTGGTAGAGGTACCGCAGCGGCTTCTCCAGGTCCTCCGGATCGGTCTCGATCGATTTCACGTACAGCGGGTCGAGTTGCCGGATCAGCGTGCGGCCCGTGAGCCGGTCCACGAACAACCGCACGAACTGCTCCCCGAACACGCACAGCTCCGTGTGCATCGCGTAGATCCGGCGCGGCATGTCATTCTCGACGTCGTTCCAGAATCGATCGAGCACCTTCTGCACCCGCGCGTCCTTCGCCACCACCTGTGCGCCCCCGCCCAGCACGAACGACGTCGTCTGCTCGGCCACCGCGTAGGCCAGCGGGTTCGTCGTGTACGCCTGGTACGCCGCCCGCAGCAGCGCCTCCCCGTGCAGCTCGTCACGGTCCGGGTTGAGCGGCGTCCCGCTGTTGAACGCGGCCGCGCTGCGCCACCCCACGTCGTCGTCACGCTTGACGGCTTCGGTGACGCGCGTCCTGCGAAAGAAATTGAACAGTCCCACACCGGTTCTCCTCGTATGTAATCGCGGCCGCTAGGGCTCGACTCCCGGCTGGCTGAGCGGCCACAGCGCCGCCGGCCCCGGCTCGCTCCACGTGATCCAGTGCGACCCGCTCAAGCTGCGCCGCACCCGCAGCCGCTCCAGCTCCTCGCGGAACCGGCGCAGCCACTCCTCCGCCCTCTGCCTCCACTCGCGCGGGATCATGCTGTCGTCCACCCCCGCCACCGTCGCCCCATCGTCGTATCTGAAGTTGTCCGCCGCCGGCGTGGAGTACGCCAGCATCGCGTACCCCGCCGCCCCCATCGCCACCACTCCATCCAGCTCCACCGGCACCGTGCTCGCCCCCACCGTCACCGCGTGCGCCGCCGTCCACCTGATCCGCGCCACCGCCCCCACCGCCGGCACGTCCCCCGTCAGCAGCGACAGGAAGCTCCTGTCCGCCGCCACCCGGAACGCCCGCAGCGCCGGCGGCACCTCCGACGCGGCGCCACCCGCTCCGTACGGCTCCTCCACCTCCAGCACGTCGATCAGCGCTCCCGCGTACGGCGCGCCCCCAAGACCGACCCGCCTAGAGGCGACGGCGATCGTGTGCTCCGTGTCTATCTCCCTCGGCGAAACCAGCGAAAGGTCCGCCACCGCCCTGGCCACCGCCCGATCCAGATCCCCATCCCCAAACCGCTGCGACGCCCCGGCCGGATCGCCAAGATCCAGCCGGAGCCACGCACGAAAGTCCACCAGCGTTCCCACGTGTACCTCCCGGGGGTCCAGGGGGTCGTAGGGGGAGCGCAGCGTCCCCCTACACCTCCGGCCGGGCTACTTAGCCCGCCACATTCCCCCAGAACGCCCCCCGATAATCCAGCCACCCGCCCCCGAACTCCCACCTGACCTTGAAGCTCAGCTGGTCGTTGGTGAACACCTGCCCCAGCAGCGGCGCGTCCTGCATCAGCAGCTCCGGCTCCTCCTTCCCCCCCACGAACCCGATCTCGATCGACTCGATGTCCTTCGGGTCGCAGATCAGGTAGTAGTCCGTCACGTCGGTGAGCTGCGCCACCGGGATCGGCTCCAGCACCCCCCGCAGCACGTTCACGTCGTTGTTGTTCGACCCCGGCACCATCGTCGAGTTCACGATCGTCAGCGACGTGAAGTACAGGTCGGACGGCACCAGCAGGTAGCGCGGCTTGAGCGACAGCCGCTTGCCCGCGCTGTCGGTCTGCTTCATCATCGCCGTGATCGCCGCCTGCACCGCCGCCGAGGACAGCGCCGTGGTGCCCCGGTTCCCGTGCGTCGCCTGCACCCCGTCGTCGAACACTTTTGACCCGTCGTTCATCGCCGGGTTCGTCGTGAACAGCCCGTACACGAACTCGTTCAGCGTGATGTACGCCGCCCGCGCCAGCTTGTCCGGGATCTTGCGGATCGCGCGCAGGTCGTCGTTCAGGATCGCCTCCCGGGTGACCACCACCAGGTTGCCGCGCTTCGCCGGCGCGTACGACTCCCGGCTGTCGTCCCACCCCAGGTTGGCGTACGCCGCCCCCTCCGCCACCGTCGCCAGGCTCGCGAAGTCGTGCAGCCGCACGCGGTCCTGCGATTTGAAGTTGTCCAGCGGCACCACCTCGCAGAACTTGCGCCAGTCCTGGGGCTGCCCCCGGTAGTCGCGCACCAGGCGCTTGGTCATGGAGTTGAGCAGCGCCTGATTGAGCACCCCGGTGGTGACCTCGTTCGCCTCGCGCACGATGCTCCCCTCCGGGTACACCGACCCCGACACCAGCGCGTCCCCGGTGAGCGCGACGTACGCCTCCCGGATGCCCCGCCAGCGCGGCGCGCCGGCCACCAGGCCGTACTGCCGCGCGCGCCGCCACGCGGCATCCTCCCGCGTCTGGCCCGCGGCCTCCTCCTGGGGCGCGGTCTCCTCGCCGCCTTCCAGCCCGAACAGCCGGTCCATCGCGATCTGCGCGATCAGCCGCTGCTTGTCCGCCTCGGGGAGCGTGACGTCGACTCGCTGGTCGCCCATCCCCGTCACCGGGCTCGGCGTGCGCTCCGGCGAACCCGCGTCCTCCTGCACCAGCAGGCGCATATCACGCAGCTCGCCCAGCGTCGCCACCTCCAGGTCTATCGCCGCCTCCAACGCGTGCACGTAGTCCTCCGCACTCTCCCAGCGACCGGGCGCAAAGGCCCACTGCTGCTTGACGCGCTTCTCGACAGGACCGGGGAGCGTCACACGCTCCAGCCGCTCGACCAGCGCCTCGGCGCACGCCAGCTCCAGCCGCTCGCTGCGCACCCGGTCCTGCTGCTCGCGCACCGACGCGCTCGTCTCCGCCACCGCCGCCTGCGCGTCACGCACCTCGGCCAGGACGCGCTCCGCCTCGCGCAGCGCCGCCCCCGCCATCCCGTTCGCCTGCGCCGCATCGCCCGTCGCAGAAATCTCGTTCATCCCCGCGTCTTCTCCCATCTGACCGGTCATCGCGTTCTCGCTCTCCTGGACTTGCACAAACTTCCCGCCCGCTCCCGCGCGGGTCACCACGTCGACGCTCTTCAGCTCCACGAGCCTCTCACCCCTCACAACGCGGCTGCCGCCGCCCGCCGGCTCGCCCCGCCGCAGCACGCACACCGCGTCGATGCTCAGGCCGATCACCTCCGCCGGCGGCCCAACCGCCAGCGCCTCCCGCGCCATCTCCGCCAGCCACGCCGCGCTCTGGAACACGTGCAGCGTCGCCTCCGCCTGCAGCAGCCCCGTCTCGGGGTCTACCCGCGCGCTCGCGTCCTTATAGAAGCCCACCACGTCACGCACCGAGCGCACCGGCCGCTCGCGGTCCTCCGACGGCGTCGGATGGTCCGCGAACGCCCGCAGCCCTTCCGCCGCGGCCGCGATCTCCTCTACGACGCGCCGCGTGTAGAAGACGCCGCTCTTCGCCAGCCCCTCACGGATCAGGACAACGCGAAAGTCACGCGATCCCGCGCTCGCCTCATCGCCGGCCTCGCACCCCACCAGACCAATCGCCGCCTCGCGGATGCTCCTGACCTGCGTACCAGTCGCTGCTCTTGCCGTATCTACTTCGCTCACGACAAGACACAGCGGTCACCCCGCCAGTTGTGCGGGGTCTGGTTGGTGGGTTAAGCCAGCGGTTAAGCGACCCCTGGTGGCGCTGACCGGACCGCCATGCTCACGCCGGCCCGCCCTCGCCGTCGACGCGCGGTGGGAGCCAGACCTCGGCGGGGTGCAGACCCTCCCAGCGGTCGAACGAATCTGCGCCGATGCGCCAGACGAGCAACGGGTCAGTCGCGGCGATCTTCTGAAGCCAGGCGGTCCAGACGTAGACGGTGGCGGCCTTGCGCGCTGCGTCATCGCGGCGGCCATCGTCACGTAGATCCAGCTCCTCCTCGACACGCCCGCCGAGGGCCATCGCCCCCTCCTCCAGCGCGGGCGAGTGCCACCCGACGACGTCGAGCGCCGCGGCGACCCCCACCTCGGCAACCATCTGGGCGGCATTGTGGGCAACCTGCCACGCGTCCATTCGTCCTCCCTTGACCCAGCGTTCCATGTCCTCGAGGATCAGCCGGCGGACGCGGGGCGGGCGCCACGCAGGGCCGAACGGCGGCGACCCGGGAACGGGCCAGTCGCTGGGCTCGGGAGCGCCGGGTGTCAGACCGAAGTCGCGCGGAAAGACCTTCTCCAGATGCGCCGAAGGCCAGTCGTTTGCCACGGCAGCGGCGGCGAGGCGCCGGACCATGTTGGGCCACGGCGCGAAGCGCAGGAGGAAGCGACCGTGCTTGGCCGTAAGGGCACCCATCTCGAAGAGCCACTGGACATCCCAGGGAAGACCCTCGAGGCGTCTGAGATAGGAAAGAAGCGCAGGCGCGACATTGAGGGCATGCTTCAGGTCAGTCTCTGGCTGCATGCCGAGCTTGACCAGACGCTCGATGGCCCGCGCGCGGCCCATCGGAGACAGCTCCTCCGAGCGTAGGCGATACAGGAGGAACTCGCGCTCGGCATGCTCCTCGCTCGGCATGCGGTAGTAGCGGGTGGGAACCGCCGTGAGTCCGGCCACGCCGGCGGCGCAGTAGGGGACAAAGCCCCTCAGGAGGTAGTAGCGCTCGCGGTCGTCGGGCAGGCGCCAGACGTCCAGCGGCTCGGCCAGGATGCCCGTGTGCCTGATCTCTTCTGCCAGCCGGGCAAGGCGCCGGGGGTCGGGCCGCTCAGGGAGCCAGGCGGGATAGATGCTGACCTTGTGGCGGGGCAGCGTGCCGATTTCTGCGCTGGTGACGTGGCGTGAGATCACAGACCCTGACTCCCGGGCGGCGGCCGCGCGGACTCGAATAGATGTTCTATTCTGAGATCAGGATAGACCGTGACCGCCGGGATCGCAAGGGGACGCGCGCAACTATTCCCGCCGCGAGCGCTGCCACGGCCACCACCACCTCGCGAACAGCGCGAACGCCCCGTAGCCGATCGCCGCGCCGGCGGCATTGAAGATCACGTCGTTGACGTCGGCGATCCGGAACGTCATGTGTGCCAGGTGCCCCGTCAGCAGCTGCACCAGCTCGATCGCGGCACTCAAGAGCGCGCCAGCGGCGACCACCTGCTTCGCGTGAACCTTCACGAGGAACGGCAGCCCAAAGCCGAAAGGAACCAGGAGCAGAATGTTGAGAAGTGACGTCTTCAGATCACCCCGCGCCAGCGTGACAAGCGGAATGAGGTTCACACTCGTCCCCTCTTCTTGTCCCCGCAGGATCAGCCCGGGTACGAAGAACCTCAGGAGAAGCAGCGATTGGACCTGGAACAGCGTGTAGTCCAGCACCTTGAACAGGTAGATGGAGAACACCGTGAAGAGCGCCAGGTACAAGAAGCTCTTCCCCTCCTTCAGTCGAAGAAACACCACGCACCCCACCCAGAGCACGCCGAAGGGCAGCGCGAACAGCAAACCAAGGTACGTCGCAGGCTCCATAGGGTTTGGGTAGTGCCTATTGCCTCGGCGCGTCAGGCGCGCCGCGCTACAAAGGCTACGGAGTGCCGGCGGCCGCGGACGCTGAGGCGCTGATCGAGCCGCGGCGAGCGGCACCGACGGGAGCATCCGCGCCTATGAGGAGACGCGCGGCACGCCATCCTCAGAGGACATCGGCCAGAGGCTCACGTTGCCGTTCCGAGGGCGTTCCGCTCCCAGAGCGCGTGTGTCC
>DASTZM010000049.1:0-2026 GCA_035764305.1 Chloroflexota bacterium
GACGCACTTCGCGTACATCGGCGGGAACGACTCGATGGACACGTGCGCGCAGCTGGAGCGGCGCGCACGTGACTCGGGCCAGCCGCTGGCGGTGTACGGCGTGCCGAAGACGATCGATAACGACCTGGTCGGTACAGACCACTGCCCCGGCTACGGCAGCGCGGCGCGCTACTGGGCAATCGCGACGCAGGAGGCATCGCTCGATCTTGCCGCGATGCGGTCGTACGACCGGGTGCTCGTGCTGGAGTGCGCGGGGCGCAACGCGGGCTGGCTGACCGCCGCGACGTCGCTTCTCAAAGAAAGCAGCGCCGATCCACCGCACGTCCTCCTGATCCCCGAGCGGCGCTTTGACCGGGAGGCCTTTCTGGCTGCGGTCGACGCGGCGCTGGCGCGCGTCGGCTGGTGCGTCGTCGCCGCGGCGGAGACGATCCGCGACACGACCGGGGCATACGTGTCTCAGTCGGCTGGCGGACTGGACCGCTTCGGGCATCCGATCGTCACCGCGGTCGGCGAGGCTCTGGCGCAGCTGATCGGCGCGGAGCTTCGGATCAAGGCGCGCGCCAACAAGCCGGGGACCTTTCAGCGGACGAGCATGGCCTACGTCTCCTCGGTCGACGCGGAGGAAGCGTTCCGGGCGGGGCGTGCCGCGGCGGAGCGTTTGGCGGAGGGGCAGAGCGGGTCGATGGTCGGATTCGTGCGCCGCTCGGACTCGCCGTACGAGGTCGAGCTGGGCGCCGTGCCGCTGGCCGACGTGGCGAACAGCGAGCGCCAGATGCCCGCAGACTTCCTGGTAGGGGAGGGTGCGCTCGTCGCCGGAGTGTCCGACAGATTCCGGGGCTACGCGGCACCGTTGATTGGCGCTGCGCCCGAGCCTCACTTCTCGCTAGCATCAGTAGCCCCGCGTTCTCCATAATCACCGCGGGCATTGTGAATCCTTTCACGATGCAGGGGAGTTAGGAACACCAGTGGCAAGTCGCTTCGCTGTGCCCAGCTTGCGCCCCCCAACGGGAGGCGAAGTCTGGAACTTCATCCGGAACAGCCGGATCTACCGGTCCATCTTCCGGTACAGCTACCCGGCGGACCGCCGCAACCGGATCATGACGGTTGCGAAGAACGTGTTCCTTCACCTCCACCCCAACATGGTTCCCCGTGGGGCGATCAAGGTGACCTACACCTGGTGTCTGGGTGGGCTGTCCTTCATGCTGTTCCTGATCCTGACCGTCACCGGCGTCCTGCTGATGTTCTATTACGTGCCCTCCGTCAACCGGGCATATCAGGACATCAAGGACCTGGAGACCATCGTGGCCTTCGGGATGCTGATGCGCAACATGCACCGCTGGGGGGCGCACGGCATGGTAATCAGCGTCTTCTTGCACATGTGCCGCGTGTTCTACACCGGCTCGTACAAGCCGCCGCGCGAGTTCAACTGGGTGGTCGGCGTGATCCTGTTCGTGCTGACGCTGCTGCTCTCCTTCACCGGCTACCTGCTCCCGTGGGACCAGCTCGCCTTCTGGGCGATCACCGTGGGATCGAACATCGGCGGCGCCGCGCCGCTCCTGGGGAAGCAGGTGAACATCCTCCTGCTCGGTGACCTGGAGATCTCTCAGAACACGCTGATCCGCTTCTACACGCTGCACGTCATCGCGCTGCCGTTGGTGCTCTCGCTGCTCCTGGCGGTGCACTTCTGGCGCGTGCGGCAGGACGGCGGCATCTCGCAGCCGCTCTGAGCCGTCGAGGAGTCGAAAGCACGATGAGCGAAGCGCCCAAGCCGGCCCTGATCTCGGTCCGCCAGACGACGGCCGAGTCGAAGTGGGCCAACGCGACGTGCCCCAGGTGCAGCAACCCGATCGAGCCCGGGCAGGCCGCGGTGCTGTGCCCCAAGTGCTACACGCCCCAGCACCTGGATTGCTGGCGGGACAACGGGAACAAGTGCGCCGTCGAGCAGACGCCGGCGAACGTGATCGACCGCACCGCGGCGCGGCCGGCGGCGGGGGCCGCCGCCGCACCGGCAGCGCCTGCCGCCGCG
>DASTZM010000050.1:0-14550 GCA_035764305.1 Chloroflexota bacterium
TGAGCGGCAGCGTGCCGAGCCGCTCATAGGCGCGCATCAGGCGCTGCTCCCAGCTGACGTACTGCGGCTCCTGTCCCAGCGCCGCGGCGTGGGCAAAGTCGACGCTGCGCGGGTTGACAGTAGTTGGGACGCTGCACGTGGCGCCCAGCTCCACCATCTCCTCGAGCGAACGCACCCCCGCCTCGCGCATCGCCTCGGCGTCGCCCGCCAGGTGGACCGAGCCGACCGGCACGAAGTCCTGCGCGCCGAAGAAGGTGCCGACCTGAAGCTGCTGCTCGAGGGCGCGGCGCGGCGCCTCGCCGTGGCGTCCGGCGAGAATCGCCTCTTCTTCGGCGGTGAGTCTCAGGAGGTGCGCCCGGTCAGCGCGCGGCGGCGGGGACACCCGCGTGCGCAGCGGCGCGGGCGGTCATCTTCTGGCGCTGCAGCCAGCGGCGCACGCGCGAGCGCACCTGCGCCGGCGTGTAGGGCTGGATCAAGTGGTCGGTCACGCCCGCGGCGAAGCTCGCCGCCGCCTCCTCGGCCTCGACCGGCTTGGTGAGCAGAACGACGGGCACGTTGTGCCCGGCGGCGCGCAGGTCCCGGCTCAACTGCAGCGGGTCGACGTCGCTGACCCCGCTCCCAAGCAGGATCAGGTCGGGCTCGTCGCCACGCGCTGCCTGTAGGACAGCCTCAGCCGACTCCGCGGTGAGGATGCGCAAGCCCTCCGGCTCGAGCTGCAGCGCCAGGCGCTGCACGCTGTCCGGGGTGTCGACGATCAGCACGGTCTCGGGCTCTGGTTCGGGCCCCATTACCTGACGATCCCGCGTCGCAGGGACGCTGCCCAGACGCGCGGTCCGCGCGGCGTCCTCGGGCTTGAACGCCACGGCCGGCCCCTCAGGGGCGGCGGACACTTCCCACTCGGCTTCCTGACGGCGCAGCAGGAACTTGGAGTCCTCAGACAGGTCGATTGACTGCCCCTCCGCCGCGGCGGTGACCTCCAGGATGCGGTCCTCGTCGTCGGTCTCGCGCTCGGCGCGGCGCTGGCACGCCTCGACCGTGCGGTCGATTGCGTCGTCGTCGTGATTCGGGTCGTGGTGGAAGAGCGCCAGCCGCTCGGCCCCCGCCGCGAGCGCGAAGTCCACCACCTGCTCGGCCGCGGTGTGACCCCAGCCGATGTGACTCGCGTCCTCAGACGCGGTGAACTGCGCGTCGTGGATTACCAGGTCTGCGCCAGCCATGAAGAGCACGTGGCGCCGGTCCTCGTGGTGCAGCGGCTGGGACAGCACGACCTTGCCGTTCCCAGAAGGCAGTTCGAGCTTGTGGTGGGAGTGCGGCTCGTGGTCGGTGGCGTAGACCAGCGACGCGCCGCCAGCCTCCAGGCGGTAGCCCAGCGTCAGTGCGGGGTGGTTGAGGTAGTGCGACGTGACCTTCACGCCGCCAATCCGGAACGTGCCCTCGACGACATCGTGGTAGCGGATGGTCGCGCCTAGCTGATCCAGCCGGACGGGGAAGTACGTGTACTCCATCTGGCCGGAGAGCGTGTCCTCCAGATGACGTCCGGTGACGCCCGGTGCGTAGATGTCCCACTCGTTGCCGGGGACGAAGAGGGGGGCGAAGAAGGGGAAGCCCTGGATGTGGTCCCAGTGCGTGTGCGTGATCAGCAGGTGGCCGCAGGTGGTGCCCCCACGTTCCGCGAGCAGCGCCTGCCCGAGCGCCCGAGCCCCTGTGCCGCAGTCGAGGACGATCAGCGTGCCGTCGTCGGCCCGCACCTCCACACACGCCGTATTACCGCCGTACCGCAGCGTCGTCGGGCCGGGCGTGGCAATTGAGCCACGCGTGCCCCAGAAGCGCACCCGCATCGTTACCGTACCCCCGGCCGGTCGATTCTACCGGCGTTTTGACCGCTTTTTCACCTTGCAGCGAGTCGCTAGCCCGTTTGTCGCTCCCGAGACAGGGAAATCCTCACACACATGAACTGGGTGTGACGCGGCTCGATCGTGTTCAACCGGATCACCCTACTCCTGGACGCCCAGGCTCTCGAAACGCCAGTCTTCAAGCGGCGTGAATTGCATCGAGTCCAGGAGGAAGCGCGTGCCGAACGGCGCCTCGACCACGCTGTCGATCTCGATTCGTCCTGCGCGCACGTCAAGCGTCGGGAAGCCACCGTCATGGCGACGGTACAGGTCGCCGTGCTTCTCGAGCACGAGTGACTGAACGTTTTCGGGGAGCATCGACAGCCCGCGGAAGTAGTGGTGGCCGTTGCGCTCGACATGCTCGACGCCGAGTGTCGCCATGGTGGCAAGATCCTGCAGGAGGGCTATGGGGCCAACGTTGGCGAGATCCTCGCCGCTGAGGACGAAACGCCGTTGGGGCTGCTCGCGCCGCCGCTTGGCGATAAGGCAGGCGTTGGCGACGCCGCGAAAGACACCCTTGCAATTCTTGTGGCTCGTCCCGGCGTAGCCGCGCTCCAGCGCCGCGGCCGCGCTGCCGGCCTCGCCGTCACTCTCGTCGATGATGATCGCCGGTCGGTCACGCCACGCGCGCAGCTCGCGGGCCGCGTCGTCGGAGAGCGCCACACCGCGGTGCAGCGGCTGCTCGACGAAGAGCGCGTGGGGCATGAAGCCGCGCAGTGACGGCTCTGCGGCGAAGGCGCTCCACGCCTCGCAGAACTGCGTCACGCTCGCGTACTGCTCGTTCCCATCCAACGTGAACCGGTAGGTGTCCAGCGCCCTTGCATCCAGAACGACAGCGACTTGACGCAGACGAGCGATGTCCTTCGGCAGGTCGCCGGAGAGCTTGATCTTGAAGTGCGTCAGGCCGTACGCCGCGACGCACGCCTCCAGCGACTGCGGCAAACCATCCTCCAGGCGTTCTCCGGGGGAGATGTCGGCGTCGGTGAGCGGGTCCGCAAGCCCGACGGTGTGCCGCACGACGATGCGCCGCAGCGGCCGCGACGGAAGGAAGAAGCCGGGCTCGATGTCGCTTAGCTCCGCGTGGAGTGCCGCGAGGTGGATGCCCAGCGCGTTGACGCGCACCGCCTCCGGGAACGGCATCGCCGTGGCGCGGCAGACGGCGTCCAGCAGGGCGCGCTCGACCAGGCTGGCGCCGAGACCGGTGAGGAGCGGCGCGTACCCCCGGTCCGCGCCCCAGGCCATCTGCGCGTCGTAGAGCGCGCGCCACCACGCGAAGACTGTCGCGGCGGCGGGCAGCTCGATCGCCGCATCGCACGCGTGGCGGATGACGCCAAGCATGTCTGCCAGGTCCTGCCGGAACGTGGTCGCCGGGTCTTTGGTGAACCACTTGGGAGGCAGCCCCTCCGCCGCTAGCCCGACCGCGGGCTTGCCGTTGACGTCCGCTTCGATGCGCACGAAGAGATGGGGGAGCGCGGTCATCGATGCGATGCCGTAGCGGAACGGCATGCGCGTGCGCATGTTCAAGACGTTGAGCCGGACCTCCCGGACGCTAAGCATGGCCGGGTCTTGGGGCCAGGCACTTCAGCGACCTAGACATCGGCGGCGCACCGGAACCCCATGTTCCCGGTGCTCGAGTCGGGCGTGTTAGACGAGCGCGCTGCCACCCTGTACCGATTGCAGTAGGAGCGGTGGCACAGGTATGACCCGCCGCGCAGCACTCGCGCGGCGCCTTCGGGTGGGCCGGCCGGATCGACACGCACCTCGCCGGCGGGTTGTTGGGCATGGAAGGTGGCGGAGAACCAGTCGGCGCACCACTCCCACACGTTGCCCGAGACGTTGCGCAGCCCGTAGCCGTTGGGCGGGAAGGCATCTGCGGGGCACGTCCCATGATGACCGTCCTCCTTGGAGTTGTAGGTCGGGAAGGTGCCCTGCCAGATGTTGCAGCGATGCTCGCCGTCGGGAGTCAGCTCGTTGCCCCAGGGGTACGTCGCCTGCTCCAGCCCGCCGCGCGCCGCGATCTCCCATTCGGCCTCGGTGGGAAGGCGCTTGCCCGCCCACTCGCAAAAGGCGACGGCGTCGTTCCAGGAGACGTGCACCACGGGATGGTCGCGGCGCTGGCGGATGTTCGAGTCGGGTCCTTCGGGTTTGGCCCAGTAGGCGCCCTTCACCGCCAGCCACCACGGCGTCTGCGCGGTGGAGCCGATCACGCGCTCGCGGGCGCGCCCGGTCACAAAGTGGTGGAAGACGTACGTCCAGCCGATGCGCTCAGCCTCGGTCTTATAGCCGGTGGCTTTCACGAAGTCGGCGAACTGGGCGTTCGTAACGGCGGTGACGTCGATCAGGAACGGGGAGACGCGGACGCGGCGGATGGGTCCCTCGCCGTCGGCGGGGAAGCCTTCTTTGTCGGCGGTGCCCATGAGGAAGTCGCCGCCGGGGATGAGGAGCATGCCTTGGCGGGCCGGTGACGCGGGCTCCGCCCGCACCCGGTCGGGGACGCTGCGCTCCCCGACACCCCTAGCGGACCTCTCCGGGGCCCTCGCTCGCTGCGCTCGCTCGGCCCCCGGACCCCCGGGCTCGCGGTTCGGTGCGCAGCAGGCGCTTCCCATGCGTACGGGCATTCTAGAATGACCGGGTGCCGGTGGGCGTGGCTATCTGGGGGGCGGGGTGGGTGGCGGATGCGCACGTACGTGCCTATCGGGCCGCCGGCGCGCAGATCGTCGCCGTCGGCAGCCGGCGCGAGGAGAGTGCCCGCGCGCTGATCGCGCGCCACGCGCTCGAAGGCGCGCGCACTTCTACCGACTACGCGCGCCTCCTGGACGACGTCGGGGTGGACGTCGTTTCCCTCTGCACACCCAACGGCCAGCACGCGGCAGAAGCGATCGCCGCTGCGCAGGCCGGCAAGCATGTGCTGATCGAGAAGCCCGTCGCGACGACGTCGCAGGACTTCGAGGCCGTCGCCGGCGCGGTCGATCGCGCCGGAGTCACCGCGGCGACGTGCTTCATCCAGCGCTGGAGCCCGCTGGTCAACTGTCTGCGCCAGATGCGCGCGCAGGGAGACTTCGGGCGCGTGATAGTGGCGCAGGCGGATTACTGGTTTGGCCGCGAGCGGCCCGAGTGGATGCGCCACGCCGTGTCGGCCGGATCGAGCTTCCTGGTGGGCGCGATCCACGCCGTAGACAGCATGCGCTGGATCCTGGGCGACGACGTCGTGGAAGTCGAGGCGCGAGGTGCCGAGGCAGGCAACTACTACCACTACCCGCCCACCGTGCAGGCGCTGGTGCGCTACGCCGGTGGCGCGATCGGCACCATCTCTTCCTCGCTGGTTGGGCACACCGGCTACGTGCTCAACCTGGAGCTGATCGGCACCGACGGCAGCGCGCGCAATGACCAGGTCTTTCTCAAGCGAATCCCCGGAATGACCGGCTGGATGGGTCTCCCGGTCCCCGGACCGGCGAGCGGCGACGTCTCGGCGCTCCCGTTCCCGCAGCTGATCGCCGACTTCCTCGACGCGATCGCGCAGCACAGGCCACCGCGCGTCACGCTGGGGAGCACGCGCAACACTCACGAAGTGTGCTTCGCCGTCGACCGCGCGCTCGAGGCCGGCGGGCCGGTCTCACTCCCGTTGCGGCCCTGACGGGTGCTGCGCGCCCGGTGCGTCTGACGGGCCCTGCTCGCCTGGCGCTCCCACCGGGGGACTGATTTCCCGCGCGGGCAGATGCCCCGGACCGCGCTCGCCCTCGACGGGCTCGACGTGCACGGTGAGCTCGGCGTCGGGCAGGGCGCGGTGCACCGCCTGCTCGACGGCCGTCGCCAGCGCGTGCCCGTCGCGCACCGAGCGCTCGCCCGGGACGAGCAGGTGGACGTCCGCCAGGCGCCGCGGTCCAACGCGCCGCGTGCGCAGCTGATGGAAGGTCATGTCCGCGCCAAGCTGGGCCTGGATCGCGTCACGCAGCGCGGCCACCTCGTCCTCATCGAGTGCACGATCCATCAGGCCGTGCACGCTGCGCCGCAGCAGGTCCGCGCCGGTGCGCAGGATCAGCAGCCCCACGACGAGCGCGATCAGGGGGTCGAGCAGCGCGATTCCAGTGAGCGCCGTCACGGCGACGCCGGCGATGACGCCCGCGGTGGTGAAGACGTCCGAGAGCAGGTGGCGGCCGTCGCTCTCGAGCGCGAGCGAGCGTGTGCGCTTGGCCTGCGCGAGCAGCAGCCGCGCGGTGACGAGGTTGACGACCGACGCGGCCACGGAAGCTGCGATACCCAATCCGACGTGCGCGATGGGCGCCGGCGCGACCAGGCGCGGAACGGCGGTGGCCAGGATCCCACCGGCGGCGAACAGGATCAGCGCGCCCTCGAAGCCGCTGGCGAAGAACTCGACCTTCTCGTGGCCGTACGAGTGGGTCTCGTCCGGCGGGAGGCTGCCGAACCACAGCGCGAAGAGCAGGACGACCGCGGCGGCGAGGTTGACGAGCGATTCGAGCGCGTCCGAGAGCATGGCGACCGAGCCGGTCAGCCAGAACGCGAGCAGTTTCAGAACGATGGTGGCGACGGCGGCGCCGATGGAGAGCAGCGCCCACCTGACGTGCGGCACGGATGGACTCTGTCAGGCGGAAACGGCGTCGAGCCAGTCCGGCGCGGGCAGGTCGAGCAGACGCGCCGCCCAGGCGAGCGAGGCGCGCAGCTGCCGGCGCTGTACGTGCCGCAGGCGGGGTAGTCCCTGGGGTGCCAGGCGCCAGGCGTTCACCGCGAAGAAGCCGGCAATCGCCGCCGCGGAGGTCGAGAGCACATGCTCACGCACCGGCTGAGTCCCGGCGTACCAGCGGGTCAGCGTCTCGGGGTGGGGACCGCCCTCGCAGGCCACCGACTGAGCGAAGGCGACGAAGTCCAGCTCGGGCGGCCCGCCGCAGGCGAACGGCCAGTCGAACATGCGCAGCGGCACCGACGCGCGGGGATGCACGCGCACATTGTCCGAGCGCGTATCGAGGTGCAGCAGCGCGTAGGGCGGCCGCGTGCGCGCGAACGACCGCCCGGCAGCGTCAAGGGAGGCGAGGTGGCGTTTCAGCCAGGCGCGGGCCTCGTCGCCGCGGTCGCCGGCAAGGCCCGCCAGCCTGGGCACACCGTCGCGCTGCGCCGCGAGCCGCGACCAGGTGCAGCCGAAGCGAGACCATGCGGTGGCGCGAGGCAGCCAGCGCGGCAGCGGGCGCCCGAACGTGCCGGCGTGGAACTCGCCGTACGCGCGCATCGCCGCCTGCGCCTTAGAGCGCGTCCAGGGTGGGACGGTGGCCGGGCCGACGTCTTCGAGCAGGAGCGCCTCCCAGCCCGCGGCCTCGAAGGAGCCGAGGTAGGCCGGCGCCCATGGCGCGATCGTGTCCCCCAGGCCCCTGTAGGCGCGCACCTCGCGACCAACCCCGAACTCGACCGGACTGCCTGGCGGCAGGGGATAGCTGCTCTTGAAGAAGGCGCGGCGGCCGTCGGACAGGGTCAGGCGGAAGGTGGCGGACGGGGCGTAGCCGCCGTACACGCGCTCCGCGCGCGCCACACCCGCCCCAAGCAATGCGGCGGTGCGGTCGCGCACGACCGGCGGGACGTCACGCCAGGCGGGCTTGGCCTCCTCACCGCGGCGCGCCACTACCCCACCGCCGGCCGACGAGCAGCGCTACTCGAGCGCGGCGTTGCCGCCGCCCTTCTGGACCAGTTCTTTAATCTCGTCCTCGGTGAACCCCGCGATGCGGAGCGATATCACGTTCACGGGCGTGGGGTCGTCCTTCCTGGCAGCGCCTTCGACTTCAGGCTTCTCCTCGCTACCGGCGCCGCCTTCGCCCAGCGCTTGGCGGACCAGCGCGCCCACGGCGCCGTCGTGGGCCTTGCGCAGCTCCTCCACTTCATCGCCCACCTTGCGCAGCTGCTCCTGGTCGTCGTGCAGCAGCCACTTGACCCAGCGGTTGCCAAACAGGACGTGGCGCGTCTCGTCGGCCTGGATGAAGTCGAACATGATCGCGCCCGACTCGTCGCCCATGTCGCGGAAGGTGTTGCGGGATTTCAAGAGGCCATTGAGGCCGCCCACCTCGCCCCGGCGGTGGAGGTCCTGCAGCCGGTGCAGCAGCGAGAGCTGGATACGGTAGCCAAAGTTGCCGGGGACGATGGGATACATGCCCATCCGGCCGCCCAGATCGAGGAGGTGCTTGTACGTCTCCTCGGAGTGGCGGATCTCGTCCCACACGACCCGGGCCATGTCAATGTGGAACTGCCACGGCATGCGTGGGAACTCGTACGAGTTGCGGCCCGAGAGTTCGGCGGCGTGCATCTCGTTGTCCATCATGGCGTGCATCAGGCGGCGCGCCTTCTCGGCCCAGTCGTCGCCGGGACTGGGCATCCTCTTTGCCTGCTCGGCCGGATGGACCATGTCGAAGCGCGCGTCGCGCTGCGCCAAGCGCACCGGGGGCGGGAGCCCTCGCTCGCCATCGGCGGACCTCCGCTCGCCGTCTGCGGGCAGGTCGCTCGTACGCTTGCGCTGCGCCAGCGCCGCCTCTAGCTCGAGCAGCTCGGGCGGGTCATCGTCCTCCGGCAGGACGTGCGGCGAAAGGTCGATGTAGAAGCGCGCGTCCCGCGCCGCGACCAGCAGCCGCTCCGACCGCGGCGTCTTTGCGTTGGGCAGCTCGGCGATGCTCTTCGTCGCCATTTCCGGTGTGAGAGGCTCTTCTTCGGTCTGCGGCGAGCCGGGGGCGACGATCCCGCCCGCGGCGGCGAGCGCTTCCTCGAGTCGCTGCTGCCAGGCGACGGCGTGCCGCGCCTTGGTGGGATCATCGCCGATCAGCGCCTGGATGGCGGCCTCGCCCCAGCGCACCTGGTCGGTCAGCTCGGCCACGACCGGGCGGAGCGTGCGCACGGTGGGGGCATCGCACACCTGGTCGGTGACCGCGGCGTGGTACTGCATCGCGCTGACCAGGCGCGGCTTGGCAACGCGGTAGATCCCCACCAGGAACTGGAGCGGCGTCTCGGCGACGTCAAGCTGGTCGAGGAAGCGCTGTACCTGCACGGGCGCGCGGCGGTCGGTCGCGGCCGGGACGCGCAGCTCGGAGGTGCGCTGGCGGAGCGCCTCGGCGGCCTGGGCGTCCTGCCAGACGTGGCGGCCGAGCTCGAACTCGGGAATCTTGGCCAGCCAGCCGCCGAGCAGGCGCATGACGTGAAAGGTGACGGTCTCGTAGCGCACCACGCGCCGCGCGGCCTCCCTCACGTCAAATTCGCCGCCCAACCGGCGAGCGTCGCGCGGCAACAGAGGGAGCGCGGGTCCCGGGTGGGCTTCGGCGGCGTGGCCGTTAGTGCTCGGCGCGGCAGCGGGCTCAGTGGCGACCATGTGCACCCTCTGAGGGCTCATGGTACTGCCAACGAGATCTGAACCCGTAACCTCGTCCTTGACGGGGACGTGAGCGTTCCTCTGCTGACCGGTGAACTGCGCGCGCACGAGGCAGCGCAGCGGGAGGCCGACGCGCTAGGCGACGCGCTGGCAACGCGTGGTGCCGGCGCGCTGGCCGAGCGCGCCCGCCGCCGGCTCGCCGAGCACGCGGTGTCGGTCTCGCCGCCCATGGGAGACCTCCAGGTCGCGTACCTCCTGACGCGGGAGGCGTGCGGCAAGGGCCGCTACCAGGAAGAGGTCTTCGTCCTGGCGCGCGGTGCGCTCGAGGTGCTGACCGCCGCGCTCGTCGCTCGCGCCGCGGCGCCGCTCTAGCTCCGGCACGGCAGCGTGGCGCCGCCGCTCCGCCGCCGCGCGACGCTGACGGGTTCGGCGCGAGTCGCGGCGCTCGTCGCCGCGCCGCTGGAGCAGGTGAGGCCCACCACCAACGTGCGCGACCACGGCGCGCGGGGCGACGGCACGACCGACGATGCCGACGCGATCCAGGCGGCGATCGACGCGAGGCAGCGAGCCGGCGGCGGGATCGTGGCGCTGCCAGAGGGAACGTACGCACTCGGGCGCGGCCTGCGCGTCACCGGCGACGCGGTGACGCTGCTCGGCGCAGGGCAAGGGGCGACGGTCCTGCTGGCGCTGCCGCAGCTCGACGGCGACGTCCTGGCGCTCGACGGCCGGGGCGTGGGGATGGGAATCACCGGCGGTGGCGTCCGGCAGCTCACTATCACGTCTGCCGAGCAGCGCACGAGTGGGATCGCGCTCCACGTCACCGACGCGTCGCGCATCCTGGTGCAGGATGTCGACCTGCATCACATGTTCGTCGGGTGCAAGATCGACGGCTACGGGGCGGTTCACCATATCCAGCGCGGCTACTGGTCGCGCTTCGCGCCGGGCGGCGTGGGCCTGTGGATCGACGTCGTGGCCGACCCGCCGCGTGGCGGCAACGACCAACTCGTGTCGCAGCTGGTCATCGATAACACCGAAGATCTGGACCGCCAGCCCTACGCGGGCATCCGCTTGACCAACACCCAGGCGGTCTGGTTGACCGAGTGTGACGTGCTGTCGTGCCGCTACGGCCTGGCGGTCGATCCCGAGGGTGGCCCGAAGGGCGGCGTGATCTCATGGCTGTTCGCGCAGGCGTGCGCGTTCGACTCGTGCGCTACGGCGGGGATCTACGTGAACCCCGCGCTGGGGGCGGTGTGCAAGGGGCTGAGCTTCGTCAACTGCTGGTCGTCGTCGACGCAGCGCGGCCATGGCTGCTACGTGGGAGGTCCGGTGGACGGCGTGGAGCTGCTCGGCCATCGCTCGCTTCAGAACGACGGCCACGGCATCCTGGTGGAAGCTCCCGCCGCCAACGTGAGCGTCGACGCGTCAACCGCGGCCGGGAACCGTGGCAGCGGCTTCGTGTTCAATGCCGCGGACTTCGCCGTCCGCGGTTCACGGTCGGGCAGCACGCTGGGCTTTGGCCCCTCGCAGCCAGCCGGCATCCACGTCGCGTCCCGCGCGGCGCGCTACCTGGTTACGGATAACGTTCTGACCGGCAACCTGGGACGAGGCTTGCTCGACGAGGGGGCTGGACCAAGAGTGGTGGCGAACAACCTGGGAGCGTGACGCAGGCTGGGGCTAGTGGTGGGCGTGCCCCCGGTCGTGCCCGTGCCCCTCTCCGTGGGCGTGGAGGCGCTGGTGGAGCTGCCCGCGCGCATCCTCGAAGACCTTGCGGTTGCGCGCGTGGCGTTCGGGGTCGGCCGGGATTGAGAGCGTGTCCAGCCAGGTCAGGCCGCCCTCCAGCAGGGTCAGCATGTACGTCGCGTCTGACGGACTGAACAGCTCCTGTGCGCCCGCGACGACGTAGACCGGCGACGTGTGGGCCGCGACGCGCCGCGGAGACCCGATCCAGCGGTCCATGTCCGACGCGACGCGCGCGGCGATCCACGCGCTGCCGGACACCGCGACCGGAGCGGCCAACCGGCAGCGGTACGTCCCGTCCGGGCCGGCCACGACGCCGGTCTCTGACGCGACCACGCGGCCGTTGACGACAACCTCCAGCGCGTCGAACTTCACGACCGACTCGGCGACCGCCTCGACGTGCAGCGTTCCCCCGCCGGCGGGCAGCGCGATCTCGTCTCCTGGATGGCGTCCCTCCACCGTCACGTCGACCAGCGGTCCGGTGGTGGTGAAGGTGCGCCCGGCGCGCACCGCGCCGGCCCACGCCTCGTAGGTCAGCGGACTGGCGAGCTGCGTTTCCTCCAGGCGCGCGTAGGTGCGGATCGCACCGACCGGCATATACGCGCCCATCTTGTCGGTCCCGCCCACCGCTGCCACGCGATAGCCGCAGTTGAGGTAGCGGTACCACTCGTGGAGCTGCATGTTCCATTCGGACATGTTCAGCTCTACGCCGTCGATCTTGCCTAAGACAATGTCCGCCGCCACCTCGCAGTACGGGCTCGGGAAATGCGGTATCACGACCACGCCGTCCTTGCGGCGCGCCTCGTCGGACCACTCGGCCAGCGTCGTCCACGTGGGATCGCCGATGTAGCTCTCCGAAGGCCCCGACGTGGTCATCGGATACACCGGCTCCCCCTTCACACCGAGCAGGCTCATGTGCCCCAGCAGGTGCTGGCGATTCTCGGTCCCCACCCAGACGAGTGTCTCGTCGCGGCTCACGCCCGACAGCGCGCCCGAGATGTCGCCGACGTTCGTGTACAGGTCGCCCCACTGCGACGCGAGCAGGTTGATAACGTTGAGCCCTTCGGCCTGTCCCTGCAGCCACGCGGTCTGGGGCGAGATGAAGTGCACGTGCGTGTCGGCGGTGATCCAACCGCGGTGGCGCCAGTCCAGCGGCCGCTCGGTGGTCAGGTGCAGCTCGCGCTGTCCGGACGCGATGGTTAGCTTCTGGCGCAGCGGCCGGTGCTCAAAGCCCTTGAACAGCTCGACATACACCTCGCCAACCGGTAGCTCCATCTGGAAGCGGCCGTCGACGTAGGCGTACTCGGTGCCGTGCAGCTTCACGTCGGCGCCGTAGTCTTCGAACCAGTTGTCGTTCACTTCGTGCCGGAAGCCGTACGGCGGCAGGTAGCGGCCGTGAGGATCTCGGAAGTGGACTCGCCCAGGCGATCCCTTGCCGGTGGTGGAGGCACCGTCTTGCAGCGTGACGTGGACCCACGTGCGCTGCGCTCCCACCACTTCGAGACGTATCGCGCGGTCGTCTGAGCTCGCCGCCCCGCGCTCGTAAGCGGGCCGCAGTGCCACCGAACGATCGCCGACTCGCAGAGTCGCGTCGGCCGACGCCGCGATGTCCAGGTAGATCTCACGCAGCGGCTCACCGCTGACTTCGCTCGGCATGGCTCGGACAACGCCATCGCCACCTAGCCAGCCGTCCGGGTCGAACGCCGGCACGGCGTACTTGCGCGCGACGATGCCCAGGTCGATCTCGACATCCGGCAGCGTTCGGTCTCGCGGCTCGGGGAGCATCACCCGAAAGGTCTCGAGTCGCCGGTGGCGCAGAGGATGATCCTGGCCGTGGAAGCGGGTGATCGCGGCGACGGCCACGACGGCGCCGCCGGTGTTCTGGGACGCGGGCTCGAGGCGCAGCGCCGTCACCACCCGATCTGGGTGGGGATTGGCCAGCGCGTACACCCAGTAACGCCCCTGGCTGGCATCCACCGACGTTTGGGCGCGTCCCCACAGCGCTTTGTCGAAAGGGCCGCGGAAGTCGAGCGGTTGGTCCATCTGGTTCGGTCGCGCGGCGAAGGCGCGCAGGCCGAACGTCGCCGGACCCCCATTGATCTCAAAGCGCCAGCGGATCGGCTGGCGGTGCTCGCTCCCATCGGTGTAGACCAGGACGTAGTCGGCAACGCGCTCGCCCGCGTGGACGATGGGATCGGGCAGCACGTTCGCCGTGGCAGTCGCCGGGAGGCCGCAGGTGTGCACGAAGACGACGTGGGACACACCCGAGGCGCCGCCATCCAGCGCGAGCGTGCGCGGCCGGTCCACGAGGACCCAGGCGGGTCCGTCGCCTTCGGGCGCCAGCTGGAACGGGATTCCCCAAAAGCGCCGTTCGCCGGCGGGCAGGTCGCGCAGCGCCGCTTCTAGCAACGGCTGCCAGCGTCGCTCCCGCGGCGGCCGCGTCTCGTCGAGTTCCCCGTCCAGCGGGACGGGCGCAAACAGCTGGCTCATGCGGTCAAACGGCGCCGGGGAGATCCCGTGGCGCGCGTTATGGTTCTCCCTGGCCGCGCATTGTAGTGCGTAGAGGAGGCAGCCTCATGGCAACCATCCGACGCAAGACCCTCGGCACCGGCGCCGCGCTGGCAGTGGCGCCGGCAGCGATGGCGCTCCTGCCCTCGATTCAGACGCAGCTGCAGGACTGGATCGTCGGCCAGGAGGCGGCCGTCTCGGCCGTGGCGGCTGCCATCGGTCGCTACCGTGCCGGAACGGCCGAGTCCGGCAGGCCGCTGGCGAGCTTCCACTTCCTGGGACCAAACGGCGTCGGCAAGACGCACCTGGCCAAGGCGATGGCGGCGCTGGCGTTTGGGACGACAGACGCGCTTCGGCGCGTCGACATGAGCGGGGTGGCCGACCCGTCGCCACTGATCGAGGCGGCACAGGCGAGCCCGCGGCACGTGCTTCTCCTCGACCAAGTAGACAAAGTAAGCGATGATGCCCTCGTCTGGCTACGCCAGCTGCTCCGCGAGGCGCGCGTCACCGACGGGCAGGGACGGAGCGCCGACTTCACGCGCGCCTTCGTCATCCTCACCAGCCTCAAGCCGGCGACGCGACTCGGAGAGGTCACGACGCTCGCACGACCGGTGTCGTTCCTGCCGCTCACGCCGGCGCAGAAGGCCGAGGTGGCGCGACGTATGGCGCAGCGATCGACGTAGCGGCGACGCGTGTGATCGACCTCCCGCCGCTCGACCGGCTCCGGACACAGGACCACGACGCGTTCGACGCGCTGGTCGCGGCGTCCCGCGCGCGCATCGCGCGCTATCTGGCCCGGCTGGTCGGCGACGCGGAGGTCGCGGCCGACCTGACGCAGGATACGTTCCTGCGCGCGTACCAGGCGCTGCCTGCGCTGGCCGACGACTCGGACGTGGGGGCGTGGATCTACCGGATCGCGACCAACCTCGCGCGCCAGCACCACCGCCACGGCCAGCTCCTATGCTGGCAGCGACTCGAGCCGCACCACGCCCCCAGTCGCTCGCTCGAAGACGATGTGGCGCGGCGCGATGACGTGCACCGCGCACTCAGCCGGCTGACGCT
>DASTZM010000051.1:0-7337 GCA_035764305.1 Chloroflexota bacterium
CGCGTCGACCACGTCACCGCGTCGTACACGTCGATCGGCGACGGCCGCCCCTCCAGCACCGTCTGGGCGAAATCGCGCAGCACGAAGTAGTCGCTCCCCAGGTGCCCCATGCCGCGCGCCGCCTCGCCGTGCGCCCGCCACAACGGGTGCTCGTACTCCGCCGCGTAGTCCCACAGCCGCTCCCAGTGCGCCTCGTCGCTGTCCGGCTGCCCATGCCGGCTGTAGTCCGACGGGCTGTTGCCCGGCGACCGCCCCTCGATCCACACCAGCGGGTCCTCGTCGTCGTGCCGTCCCGATAGGAACGACGCCGCCGTCCCCTGCAGCGCGAACTGCCCCCAGTTGTGCGGCCGTGGCGACGCCGAGTCGCGCCGCAGCACGATCTCCGCCCCGCGCGCCGTGCGGATCAGCGTCGTCGACGTATCCCCACCCTTGAAGAACCCCGGCTGCGCCGTCGGATGATCCGCGCCGAACCGCCGCGCCGCGTAGCGCTGCTTCGCCAAAGACCGCGTCGACCACGTCATCAGCTCGGCCAGCCGGTCGCTCGCCCCATCTCCCGTCGTCCCGAGCCACTGCGCCACCGGCCCCAGCGAGTGCGTCGGATAGCTGTTCCCCACCTGGTCGCGCGCCACCTCCCCCCGCCAGTTCAGCGACCCATCCGGCTCGAACCCCAGGTTGCGCGTGTCGTGGATGTACGCCCCCTCGGCATAGTACGGCTGCCCAAACACCCCCGCTTCCACCATGCGCCGCACCAGCATCATCGCCCGCACGTAGCAGTAGTTCTCCGCCAGCATGTACGTCAGCCGCGGCGCCGCACGCACCGCCTCCACCAGCGCCCGGCACTCGTCCAGCGTCGTCGCCGCCACCACTTCCGAGAGCACGTGCTTCCCGGCCTGCAGCGCCGCGATGCTCTGCTCGGCGTGCACCGTCATCGGCGTCGCCAGCAGCACTGCGTCGCACCCGCTCTCCTCCAGCAGCCGCCCGTAGTCGCTGAACGCGCGCAGCGACGGATAGTCCGCCGCCCACTCGTGCCGCCACCCCTCGACCGTCGCCGGCGTGCGCGTGCACACCGCCACCACCTCGATCAGCTCCCGCTGCGCCCGCAGCTCGCGCGCGAACGACTTCCCCCGCCGCCCCCCCACGATGGCAAGCTTCAGCGGGGCCCGCATCGCCACCCTAACTGCCCGTGTAGCCCATCCCCGACCACACCTCCCGCGCGTACGCCAGCCCCTCCTCGGTCGGCCGCAGGTCGCCCAGCACGCTCGGCCACGGGTCGCCTTCCTTCCGCCGCGCCGGGTCCGGGCTCCAGTCGTCGTTGCGATAGCGGTCGCGCACCGGCTTCTTCCGCAGGTCGGGAACCTCCACCGTGTTCGAGTTGTCCAGCGCCGAGCGGTACGCCTGGATCCCCACGATCGAGCACGCCACGCCCCGGTACACGTCCCAGAACGGCGCCGCCTCGCCGCGGATCGCGCGCGCGAAGTGGAAGCTCGTGAAGAAGTCGCCCCCACCGTGCCCCGCGCGCACCGCCTCCGCCGCGTACTCCGGGAACTCCGGCAGGTAGATCGTCTCCGCCAGCTTCTCGTCCGCCGTGTCGTACGCCTCCTTGCGCAGCCGCACCTGGTTGCGATCGCCCTGCAGCCCCGTCCGCAGGTTCTCCATCAGCCCCTTGTTGCCGTGGATCCGCACCCAGGACCCCTCGCCCCGCAGCTGCCCCTGCAGCAGCTTCACCACCGCGCCGTTGTCCATGCGCACCGCCATCATCGCCGCCGTGTCGTTGCGCCGCGCCGTGCGCGTCATCTGCGGATCGTCGCGGTCGGACGCCACGATGAATCCGTTCACCGCCGTCGGCCACCTCTCCGTGATGAACATCTGCGGCCCCATGCCGTGCGTGCAGTAGTAGGTCGCCGGGATCCAGTTCCGCCAGTGGTCCACCCCCGGCGCCAGGCGGTTGCGCGTCTGCGCGCTCATCGGGTGCACGTACTCCCCCTCGCCGTAGCGGAACTCGCCCACCTCCCCCGCTAGGTACAGGCGCCGCATCTCCTGGTTGTGCCGCGCGTACGGGTAGTTCTCCGCGAAGACGTACGTCTTGCCCGAGCGCTCCACCGCTTCGATCAGCGCCACACCCTCCGCCAGCGTGAAGCACGCCGACGTCTCCGACATCACGTGCTTCCCCGCCGCCAGCGCCTTGATCGCGAACGGCGCGTGCTGGTGGAAGAAGTTCGCCAGCACCACCGCCTCCATGTCGTGCTCCAGGAAGCGGTCGTAGTCGGTGTACCTCGCCACGCCCAGCTCGCCCCCCAGCTTCTGGAGCTTGGCCTCCCACGCGTCGCAGATCGCCACCAGCTCCATCCCCACGTGCGGCCCCGCCCCGCGCGCGAAGCTCCCGCCCCGCCCCGCCCCCACCACGCCCACCTTGATCGCACCCGCCATCGTTCTCTCCCTCTCGCTTCGCCTGAGTCGTCTACGTCGCCGCGTCCGCCATCTGCGTGCCCGGCTCCAGCTGGATGATCTCCACCCCCACGCCGTTCGGGTCGGTCAGCGTGAAGGACCAGTTGCCGCCCCGGCCCTTCTGCGGCGCCCCGTTCGTCGCGATCCCCTGCGCCAGCAGCCCCGCGTGGAAGGCGTGGATGTCGTCCACGTGCAGACACACGTGCACCAAACCAGGGCGTGTGCGTGGTGCGATCAGCGGCTCGTCCGTCCCGCCCGAGAACAGCTCCAGGAACGACCCGGGCGCCACCTTCAAGAACACCGGCTCACCCGCCGTCCCATCCTGGCGCGCCATCCGGTACGCCAGCGGCACACCCAGCCGGTCGTAGAAGCCGATCGTCTCTTCGATGTCGCGGCACCGCAGCGCGACGTGTCCCAGGCTCGTGATCGCCACGTCTTGCTCCGTCCCTCCTCGCCCCCTCAGTCGCGCAGCCGCGCCAGCAGCCGTCCCGCCTCGGCTGCGAACGCCGCGCCCGCCTCGCGCGCGTACGGGCTCGCCCTCTCCACCTCGTAGCCGCCCTCGTCGTGCGCCTCGGCCGTCGGCAGGTAGCCCGTCGAGCCGTTCGTGTAGCCCGACACCGCCGTCCACCCGAACGGCGATCGCTCCGCGATCTGCGCCCCGATCTCGCTGAACACCTCCATCGGCGCGCCCAGCAGCGCCGCGCCGCCGATCCGCACCGCCTGCGCCTCCACCGTCACCCCGCGCCTCCCATCCGTCAACCGCGAGTGCCCCGCCTGCTGCGCCGCCCGCTTGGCGCGCATCGTCGCGTCCCGCACCTCCTCGTCCGGCGCGTGCGCGGCACGCAGCCGCGCCAGCTCCTCGCGCGCCGCGGCGGCCGCCGTCTCGCCCTCGCTCCGCGTCGGGAACGGCCGCACCGGCAGAGCCACCTCCGCGCCCGCCACGCGCACCGTGCCGTCCGGCTCCTCGGTGGGATCGTGGTGATACACCGCCAGCGGCGCGCCCGACTCGAGCACGCGGTCGAACCGCACCTCCCGCCTTCTCGGTTCCAGCCCCAGGAACACCCGCGCCGCCTCCGCCCCAAGCATCGTCCCCGCCCGCCGGTACACCCCCGGATCGCCCGTCCTCCCCTCCCACCCAAACACGTTCGGCCCGATGTTCCCCGCGCACCCCTGGAAGAACAGGCACGTCGCCCCCGTCAGCCGCTCCACCGTCTCGCGCGTCGGCCCGGGGTAATCCGGCGTGATCGCCGTGTTCTCCCAGGACATGATGATCGGGTGGCAGCCGTAGTGCACCACCGCCGCCAGCGGCCGTTCGTCCGCGTCGTCCACGCGTAACACGCGCACCACCCGATCCACGAACCCGTCCGGGTTCCGCCCCACCAGCACGCGTCCGTCCGGGCCGCGCACCCGCCGGTTGACCCCCAGGTCACTCTGCCCCGTGCCATGCGCCACCCGCGCCGGACGCAGCGACCGCACCGCCTCCCACGCCGCCCCCGCCACCTTCCCCGGCAGCGCCCCCACGTACGGCTGCACGTATTCCGTCCCCTCGGAAACCCACGTACTCCCGATCGTCGGCCCCGAGTGCGTGTGCGTCGCCGACACGCGCACGTGCTCCGCCGGCACCCCAGTCAGATCCGCCACCGCGCCCCGCAGCGCGTCCGCGATCGCGCGCGGCAGCAGCAGCAGATCCAGGTCGATCAGGACCGCCGTCGTCCCCGTCTCGGCGTCGCGCACCGCCAGCGCCCTCGCCCGCAGCGGCATGTCGATCCGCTCCGCGCGCGCGTGGATCGCCGCGCCCCAGTTGGTGTGCACGATCCCCACCGGCGGCGTGATGTCGCACCGCCCCACCCCCGCGCTCAGCCGCGGCGTTCCGGTCATCTCCGTGCCCTCCCACGCATAGTGCTGCTATTGTCGTCGACGTGAAGGCCGAGCGCCGCACCACCCACGCACTGGTCGTCGAAGGGCTGCGGGACATGATCTTGGCCGGCGCCCTCCAGCCCGGCGACCGCCTGCGCATCGACGACCTGGCCCGCCAGCTCGGCGTCAGCCCCATGCCCGTGCGCGAGGCGCTCCACCAGCTCGCCGCCGAGATGACCATCACCCTCGACCCGTACCGCGGCTTCTCCATCGCCGAGCTGAGCGCGACCGAGGCCGAGGACCTCTACTCCACCCGCGTCCCGCTCGAGGCGCTCGCCGCCGAGACTGCCGTGCCGCGACTGGACGACGCCACGCTCCAGGCGCTGCGTGACGCCGTGGCGGCGCAGCGCCTCGCGTGCGTTGCGCGCGACCCGGCGGCATTCATCCGCGCCGACCTGGGCTTCCACCGGACGCTCTACGCCGCCGCCGGGCGCCCCGTCCTCGCCCGCACCATCAACGCGCTGATCAATTCCAGCGTGCGCTACTCGCACGCCAATCTGCCCCTGCGCGGCAGTATGGACGCCGCGCTCGCGGCCCACCTGACCATCCTGGATGCCTGCGAACGGCGCGATGCGGCGCTCGCCGCCGAGGTCACCCGCCGCCACACCCGCGAAGCCGCCGAGCGCGTCATCAGCTCGCTGCTGGTGCGCGCCGCATCTCGCCCCGAGACGGAGGAACAGGTCACCGTTCACTAGCGGCGGCAGAAAATATCAAATATCATCCAGCGCACTGGAGGGAAAGACCATGACCACGACCGCCACCAGCCGCCGCCGGCTCCTCGCCGGCCTGGCGGCAGCCCCCGCCGTCCTGACCGGCGGCGCGCTCGGCGCCTGCGCCATGGGCGCCACCGGCTCCGCCCCCAAGAATCCCGCCGAGCTCACCGGCACGTTTGAGTTCTTCGTCCAGAACTTCGCCCCCACCGTCGCCATCCACGAGCAGAGCATCGCGGCCTTTAAAGAAGTCGCCCCCAACGCCAAGCTGGTCCTCTCCCAGGTCGCCTTCGGGGACATGGCCGCCAAGGCCACCGCCATCGCGGCCGCGGGCGGTGGCGCGGACGGGATCCACACCTACAGCGACATGTGGCGCGGCATCGACGCCTCCCAGGTCATGCTCCCGCTGACGCCGAACCTCATGTCCCGCAAGGAAGCCGAGAAGATCGCCGTCCCCACCATGCTCGACTCGGTCTGGTCGCGCAAGAAGGAGGTCTACCTCATCCCGCAGGCCGTCGGCGTCAACGGCTCCCACTACCAGTACAACGCCGACCACCTCCGCGCCGGCGGGATCGAACCCAAGAGCCTGACCACGCTCGACGGCGTCGTCGAGGCGGGCGTCAAGCTCACCAAGCGTGAGGGGGCAGACGTCACGCGCGCCGGCCTCCTCCCCACCGAGGGCACCACCGCCGTCTACTCCTGGATCGTCGACCAGGGCGGCAAGTTCTACGACGAGACGACCAACAAGTGGTCCTGGCAGACCGCCGAGGCCGAGCGCGCCTTCAAGTACCTCCTGGACCTCTACGACCGCCACCGCGTCGCCTGGCGCACCGCGCCGCCCGGCACCACCAGCGCCATGGGGCAGGGCCTCGCCTCCGCGCAGATGGTCGGACCGTACTCCATCTCCGGCCTGTGGGTCAGCAACCCGGACGTGAAGCTGCTCGACCAGCCGATGCCCGGCTTCGTCAACGGCAAGGCGCCCAACTACTACCTCGTCGGCTTCTCCGGCATGGCGCTCTCCTCCACCGTCAAGCCCGACAGCCCCGCCGCCAGGATCGGCGCTGCCTACTACAAGTTCGTCTACAGCGCCGAGCAGCGCATCAAGACGCAGGCCAACGAGTACAGCGGCGCCATCCTCAACTACGACGTCTACTCCAACCCCGCGTTCAAGCAGACCAAGTTCGCCGAGCTGCGCACCGATTTCGTCGAGAAGGTCATCAAGCGCATGTTCCTCCCCGCCCCGGCCGCCTCACCCGGCGTCGCGGCGCAGTGGACCAAGGTGCTCCAGGGGCAGCTCAACATCCAGGCCATGCTCGCCGAGCTCCAGCAGGTCCACCAGACCGCCGAGGACGAAGCGCTCCGCGGTCGGAAGTAACACGGCCGCAAAGCAGAGGACCACAAGGACGTGTCGGTCTCCATCGGCGTCGTCGGCGCGGGCGGCGGCTTCGCCCAGAGCTTCATCCCCCTCTTCCGCGCCCACCCCCTCGTCAAGCGTCTCGCCCTCTGCGACGTCGAGCCCGAGCGCCTCGCCGAGGTTGCCCAGAAGTACGACGTCGCGGAGACCTATCCGTCGCTCGACGCCGCCTGCGACAGCGACCTCGACGCCCTCGTCCTCATCACCCAGAACTGGATGCACGGCCCGCAGGCCATCCAGGCCCTGCGCTCGGGGAAGCACGTCTACTCCGCCGTCCCCACCGGCGTCGCCGTGGACGAGGTCGCGGAGCTCGTCCGTACCGTCGAGCAGACCGGCCTGATCTACATGCTGGGCGAGACGTCCTACTACTACCCCTCCGCCATCTACTGCCGCCAGCGCCACGCGGCGGGTGACTTCGGCCACGTCGTCTACGCCGAAGCCGAGTACTTCCACGACTGGGACCACGGCCTCTACCCCATCGCCAAGCGCCGCGGCGGCGAGGAGTGGCTTCGCTGGGCCGGCAAGCCCCCCATGCTCTACCCCACCCACTCGTGCGGCTTCGTCATCTCCGTCACCGGCGCGCGCATGACCCACGTCTCCTGCCACGGCTTCGTCGACCGCAAGGACGACGGCATCTACGTCGCCGAAGCCAACGATTACGCCAACGTCTTCAGCAACCAGTCCGCCCTCTTCAAGATGTCCGACGGCAGCACGACCCGCATCAACGAGTTCCGCCGCATCGGCCACCCCGGCACCGTACGCATGTCGCTCTTTGGCACCGAGGCCAGCTTCGAGCACCACGTCTCGGGCATGTCGTGGCTGACCAAGGACCGCAAGGCGACCGAGAAGCT
>DASTZM010000052.1:0-2999 GCA_035764305.1 Chloroflexota bacterium
GCGATCTCCTCGAAGTAGCGGTGCACGTCGTCGGCCGAATACTTCGTGACGTACGGCGGCATCGCGATTACCGCGTCCGCCCCCGCGTCCCGCGCCGCCGCCGCCAGCTTGCGCGCCCCCTGCGTGCTTGTCGCCGCCACGCCAATCACCACGGGCGGCCGCGCGTTTCCATTCGCCGCCTTCTCCGTCTGCTTGACGACGATCGGCATCATCGCCAGCCGCTCGTCCTCCGTCAGCGTGAAGAACTCGGACGCCATCACGGGATGCACGATCCCGTGCGCCCCCGCCTCGACGCAGAAGTCGATCTCCGCCCGCAGGCTGTCCAGGTCCAGCTCGGTGTCTTCCCGGAACGGCGTCACCGGGATGGTGAAGATCCCCCGCCAGTTCTTCTGCGCCTGGGTCTGCGTCGTCATTGGTTGCCTCCCTTGCCCGAGCCCCCTTACGCCCTGCGCTCCCGCTGCGCGGGTGCTCGGTTGTTCCCTGGCGGCCCATGCTAACGTACCGCCCCCAGGAGGCCCGCGCCCGTGCCCACCGAGGTCGAGCTGCGCTTCGTCCACGTCGACATTCCCGCGCTCGAAGCCCGTCTCCGCGCCGCCGGCGCCACCTTCCTTAGTACTGGCCTGCTGCGCGAAGTCCGCTTCGCCGGCCTCTCCGGCTCACGCGCCGAGTACATCCGCGCCAGGGATGATGGGCGCGCCGTCCGCCTCCAGCACAAGGCGCACGACCCGCAGGGGTACTGCGCCACGGAGCGCGAGCTCCCGCTTGATCCAGGAGCCACCTTCGAGAGCGCCATCGACTTCCTGGCCGGGCTGGGACTCAAGCGCGTGCACCGTATCGAGCGCCACCGCACCCAATGGCAGCTCGGCCCGTCCATCGTCACCATCGACCAGCTGCCCCGCATCCCGCCACACGTCGAGGTGGAGGCCGAGACTCTGGGCGACGTCCACGCCGCCTGCGCCCGACTGGGGCTCGACCCCACGGACCACGCCGGCGCGGGCTTCATCGACATCTACCGCCACTACGGCGTGAACCTCGAGCCGGGCGACGACATCGTCTTCGCCGAGCCCGGTCAGGTCGGCCAGTCGGGGCAGCCCGGCCAGTAACATCGCCCCCATGCCACGCCTCTCCGTCTGCATCGAGATGATCTTTCGTCCGCTGGAGAACTTCCCCGACCGCATCGCCGCCACCAGGGACGCCGGCTACGACGCCTTCGAGTTCTGGTCCTGGCTCAACAAGGACATGAACGCCATCCTGGAAGCCAAGCAGCGCGCCGGCATCGACTGCGCCGCCTTCGGCGTCGCCGGCGGTACGCTGCTCGACCCAGCCAACCACCAGAAGTACGCCGATACGCTCTCCCAGGCCGCCGAGTGGGCCAAGAAGCTGCGGTGCCCCAGCGTCATCGTCACCACCGGCAACACCCTCCCCGACGTCCCGATCGAGAAGCAGTGGGACGACCTCCAGCGCGGTCTAGAAGGTGTGGCAAGGGCCGCCGAAGCCGGCGGGGTCGTCGCCGTCGTCGAGCCGCTCAACAGCAAGGTCAACCACAAGGGCTACTTCCTGGACCACGTGCCCGACGGCATCCGCCTGGTCAAGGAGATCGACAAGCCGTCGCTGCGCCTGCTCTACGACATGTATCACGGCCAGATCATGGACGGAGACATCATCGCCACGCTCGAGGAAAGCATCGACACCATCGGCCACTTCCACGTCGCCGACGTGCCCGGTCGCCACGAGCCCGGCACCGGCGAGCTGAATTACGCCAACATCTTCCAGCGCATCGACGCCACCGGCTACAAGGGCTTCGTCGGCCTCGAGTACCACCCCAGCGCTGACCACGCCGCCTCGCTCGCGCAGGTCAAGGCGCTCTGCGCATGACCTCTGACCCCGCCGTCTTCAGCGGCAAGCCCGGAAAGGTCGGCATCGTCGGCTGCGGCCAGATCAGCGGCCGCTACCTGGAGAACTCCAAGCAATTCGGCGCCTTCGACGTCGTCGCCGTCGCCGACGTGCGCCTCGAGGCCGCGCAGGCGCGCGCCCAGGAGCACGGCATCCCCAAAGCCCTCACCGTCGAGCAGCTCCTCGCCGACCCTGAAGTCGAGATCGTCGTCAACCTCACCCCCCACCGCGCCCACGCCGAGATCGCCCAGCGCGCGCTCGAGGCCGGCAAGCACGCCTACAACGAGAAGCCACTGTCCATCTACCGCCAGGACGGTCAGCGCCTGCTCGACACCGCCAGGAGCAAGCGCCTCCGCGTCGGCGGCGCGCCGGACACCTTCTTCGGCGGCGCGTGGCAGACCGCGCGCAAGCTGATCGACGACGGCGCCATCGGCGACCCCGTGGGCGCCTTCGCCAACCTGCACGCGCGTCCCCCCTCCCGCCCCGCGCCCAAAGAAGGTGAGTACGTCAGCTTCTACATGACCGACTTCTTCGAGTACGGCAACAGCTGGGCCTTCGACCGCGGCCCCTACTACCTGCACGCCCTGATCAACCTGCTCGGCCCCATCAAGCGCGTCACCGGCTCCGCCCGCAAGACGTGGGAGGAGCGCGAGCGCGGCGGCAAGGTCATGAAGGTCAATGCCCCCTCGCACGTCGCCGGCACGTTCGACTTCGCCAACGGCGCGGTCTGCCAGTTCCTCATGACCGCCGACGTCTACGCCACCGGTCTGCCCCACATCGAGATCTACGGCACCGAAGGCTCGCTGCGCTGCATCGACCCCAACAACTTCGGCGGCACGCTCTACCTCCGCCGCTCGGACAGCCCCGAGCTGATGGCCATCGAGCCCCAGTTCGGTTATTTGGGCAACAGCCGAGGCGTGGGCGTCGCCGACCTCTCCGCCGCGCTGCGGTCGGGCCGCCCCCACCGCTGCAGCGGCGAGATGGCCTTCCACGTCGTCGACGTCGTGAACGCCATCCACGAGGCCTCCGCCGAGAACCGCCACGTCATGCTGGAGAGCACGTGTGAGCGCCCCGCCCCGCTCCCCTCCGGTCTTGAAGACTGGACG
>DASTZM010000053.1:0-2868 GCA_035764305.1 Chloroflexota bacterium
TGGTGGCGGCCACCTCGTCGCCGGCGGGAGCGAGACGCGCGATGCCGCCCGCGCCGCGCGCCAGGATGGTCGTGCCGTCGGCGGTGACGACGAGCCCGCTCACGTCGGCCAGGTCGGTCTGCCAGCGCTCGCCGGCGGGGGGCGGGGCGCGCGGCCCGCTGGCCGCGAGGAAGGCGTCCAGGTCGTAGGCGAGGACCTCTCCCGAGTCGGCGCGGCCGACGAGCAGGCGCACGGCGGCCTCGTCCCAGGCGAGGGAGGCGACCGGGCCGTCCGCGGTCCAGCGGCTCAGCTCGGCACCGTCGAGCGCGTCGCGGGCGACGATCTGCCCGCCATCCAGGGTGAAGGCCACCGAGCGCTCGCGGCCCGCCGACGCCCGCGGCGGCGCGACGGCGAGCGCCGTGGACGGAGCGTCGAGCTCAATGCTGGCGCGCACCTGGTTGGGATCGGCGAGCACCATGCCGCCGGCAATGAGGTACTTCGCCAGCATCGGGTGCGTCCACTCGTAGGTGTCCTGCGTCCAGCCCTCCTGCCAGTCCGCGAGCCACTCCATCGCCGATCGCGCGTGGTAGACCTCGTCGAAGTGGTACCCCTGCGGCACGTCGATGCGCCACAGCCGGAAGACGAGGGCGAAGAGGATGAAGCCGCCGAGCAGGAGCGCATCGAGCCGGTCGAGGCGACGGCCGCGCTCGCGGAAGAATGGATCGTCGTCGGCCGCCGGGGCGCGCCACGCCGCGGGCCGGCGCAGCGGCGGATCGCCCCAGGCTGGCGCGGCATCGGCACGGCCGGCCTCGACGGCCGCGGCGGCATCGGTCCAGGCGGGGGCCGCATCCAGCCCCACGCGCAGCGTGCGCCAGGCGAGCCAGCCGGCCGCGATGACGACCAGCATCGAGAAGAGGTAGACGCCGGTGTCGCCGAAGAGCACCGCGTCGAGACCCTCGGGGAGGCGCATCGGCTGCCCGCCGAAGCCGGGGTTGGTGACCCCGCCGGCGAAGCTCCAGTCACGGGTGTAGACCCACACCACGTTGGCGGTCACCGACAGCGACAGGAGCGCGTAGAGCGCGGTCCAGCCCCAGCGCTGGAGGGCGTACGCCGCGACGGCCGCGGCGATCGGGAAGATGAGCACCGCCACCGGCTCGCGGCCCTCGACGGCAACGGCGCCGGGCACCACGTAGAGCGCGAACGCGAGCGCCACGGCCGCCACGATGGCCACCGCCGTGCGGGGCCAGGAGAAGAGCGGCGCGGCCCGCGCGATGAGCGGTGCGCCGAGCGCCAGGGCGGGGAACAGGTAGCGCTCGTGGACCCGCGTCGGGAAGGCGAAGAAGGCGACGGCCACCAGGAGCGCCCCGACGAGCAGACCGGTGGGATCGTCGCGGCGCCAGATCTGCCACAGCGCCAGGAGCGCGGCGGCGGCGAACAGGACGGCGCCGACCGTCTGCCACGGCACGGGCGTGGCGCCGAGGACGAAGGCGATCCCCTGGTTGGCGCAGCCGACCGAGGTCTCCCACGGGCCGTCGCAGCCCCAGGTGAGCGTGTCGCCAAGGCCGCTCCATGGCGTGCGCCACAGGTTGAACGCGTTGATCGTGAGGCCCTCGTACGTCCTGGCGGCCTGCTCGAACTTGTGGATGAGGCTGGTGCTGGGGTCGGCGGCCGGCGACCACACGCTCATGCCGAACGGCAGCAGCAGGAGCACCAGCGACCCGATCCCGGTGGCCAGCGAGGTCAGCACGCGCACCGGGTCGCGGACGCCATCGTGCTGCGGGTCGCTCGAGCGGCCGAGCAGGTGGCGCTTGAGCCCGACGATGGCCACGATCGGGATCAGGAAGCCGTACTGGAACTTCACCACCAGGCCGATGACCGCGCCGAGCGCCGCCGCCTCCGTCCAGCCGCGGGCCAGGGCGTAGAGCGTCGCCAGCATGACCAGCGTGCCGACCGAGTCGACCTGGCCCCAGATGGCGCTGTTGAAGATGGTGATCGGGTTGAAGAGGTAGACCAGGGCGGCCACGACACCGAGCGTCTCGCCGCTCCATGGACGGCCGCCCAGGCCGTAGGAGCGGTCCAGGAAGCGGCGGCAGAAGGCGAACAGGAGCCACGCCACGCCGATGTCGGCCAGGATGCCGGGGATCTTCACCAGGCCACCGGTCGCGTTCTGCCCGACCAGGGGCGTCAGGAGCGCGCCCACCTCGCCGAGGAACCACAGGACGTAGAGGTAGCCGGGCGGGTAATCCGAGAAATAGCCCGTCTCGTAGAATTCGCCCGGCCCGATGCTTGCTAGGCGAGTGGCCCAGCTGGTGAAGTCACCGACGTCGATGCGGAAGCCGCTCTGGGGCAGAAGGATCCCTGCGATGAACGCACGCAGCAGCAATCCGAGGACGAGCGCGGCAGCCAGCAGCGTGCCGGCGTCGAGGGGCAGGCCGTCGTGGAATGGCCTCGCGCCCCGCCGCCGACCGGGACGGGAGGTCAACGGAAGCGGCGCCCCGACGGGCGCCGCTGGGAGTGACACGGCACGGCGGCGGTGAGTATACATCGACCCCCTGACGGGGCCGCCCGGGCGCCGGTTGCAGCCGTCTCGCGCCGCTTCCGCTTCGCCTATCTGCCCGGGACGGTGGTGTGGGCCGCCGGCATGGTGGCGGTGGTGGCGTTCGCGATCTACCTGCGCACGCTCATGCCGTCCACGGGGTTCTGGGACACCGGCGAGGCACAGACCGTGCCGCCGACGCTCTCGATCTTCCACCCCACCGGGTTCCCGACCTACGCCCTCCTCGGCTGGCTGTGGAGCCAGCTGCCGATCGGCGAGGTCGCGTTCCGCATGAACCTGCTGTCGGCGGTGATGGTCGCGCTCGCCGCCGGGCTGTGCGTCCTCATCACGGC
>DASTZM010000054.1:0-2213 GCA_035764305.1 Chloroflexota bacterium
CCCCCCCCCCCCCCCCCCCCCCCCCCCCCCCCCCCCCCCCTGACGAGGTCAGCCACGAGCAACTCCACCGCAAGGTCCGCCGGCTGCCGCCCCGTCTTCAACGCCAAATCCGCCTCCAGCGCCCGCTGGTGCATCCAATCCAGGCGCTCCTTCGTGAACGCCCGCGCCTGCTCCTGCGCCTTCCTCAGCGGAAAGCCTGAGACCCCCAGCGCCTTCGCCGTCTCGTCCGGGCCCAGCCGCCGCTCCTGCGCGTCGCGCGCCTGGATCAACAGCCTGATCTGCCGCCCCAGCATCCCCAGCAGATAGACCGGCTGCGCCCCCGACTCGACCAGCACCGCCAGCGCGCGCAGCGCGTTCCGTGTCTGCCCCTGCGCCACCGCGTCCACCAGCGCGAAGACGTTCGCCTCGGTCGCCTGATTGACCAGCAGGCGCACCTGCTCCGCCTCCACCTGCTTCCCCGGCCCGGCGAACGCCACCAGCTTGCCGATCTCGTTCGCCAGGATGCGCAGGTCCGGCCCGACGAACGACGCCAGTAGCTGCGCCGCCGAGTCGCCGATCTGCCCGCCCTGCATCTTCACACGATCCCGGATCCACCGCACCAGCGCTGGCCCCGTCAGCGGCCCGTACGCCTGCACCTTCACGTTCGCCGCCGCCAGCGCCTTCGCCACCGGACCTGTTTTCGGCGGCGCATCCCCCTCCACGAAGATCACCAGCGTGTTCTCCGGCACGTGCGGAAGGTACTGCGCCACTCCTTCGGTGTGCGTTGTCTTCTTCCCGGAGAAGAAGTGGTCGACGACGACCGCGCGCCGGTCGGCCAGGAACGGCGCCGCCTCGCACGCGAAGCGCAATGCGTCCGGCGTGACCTGATCGGCGGCCAGGCGCGTCAGGTTCAGATCCGCCGTGTCCGCCGGGAGCGCCGCCTTCAGCTGCTTCTGCACCGCCTCCCGGATCGAGAAGTCGTCCGGGCCGTGGTAGAGGTAGATCACCGTTCGGAGTCAACGGCTTCGACGTGCGATCCGACGCAGTCGAAGAACAACCCGAACAGCCGCGTCGCCGTCGCCTCGATCACCCGCTCGCCCACCAGCGCCACGCGTCCGCTGACCGTCGCCTCGCCGTCGTACAGCAGGTACGTCGCGCCTCCTCCCGTGTCGACGAAGCGCACCGTCCCCCGCGCGTCGACCTTCCCCAGCGCGCCGCCGCCCGTCACGCGCAGTCCCAGCTGCGTCGGGCGCTGTTGCTCGGTCACCTCGATCGTGCCGGTGTAGGTCCCCTTGAGGAACCCGATTCCCAGCCGCATCGCGCCGTCGAAGCGCGTCGGGGTCGTCGCCGTCAGGCGCTCGCAGCCTGGCAGACAGGCGCGCAGGCGCTCCGGCGTGAGCAGGAAATCCCAGATAGCCTCGGGCGTCGCGCGCAGCGTGCGCGCGCCGGTGAGCTTCAACCGCCGCTAGTCGCGAACCAAGCGGTGCAGGACGCCGCCCAGGGTGAGCGCGAAGGCGTCGCCTCCCTCGTGGTACGTCGGCGAGAGCGCGACCGACACGACCGTCCGGCTGTGCAGCCCGTCGTTCACCGCGTGCCAGGACAGCCCCTCGTCGTCCGACCGGTAGACGCCGTCCGACGTGCCCGCGAAGACGCTGCGCCCCCACAGCGCGCCGCGCGAGATCGCCAGCGAGAGGACGGCCGTGCTCGGCCTCCCGACGCGCTCGGCCATCCACAGCTGCTTCCCGCCCCACATCGGCCGGTTGATCAGCGTCCCGATGCCGGCGAAGAAGCCATTGCGCACGCTCTCCTGGTCGCCGCGGTAGTCCTGCGGGAAGGCAAACGTCACCCACCGCGCGCTCGTCAGCTGCTCGATGATCGGCGCCCACGTGCGCCCGCTGTCCACCGACCGCCAGATCGTCACCGCACTCTGCGGCGCGTCCTCGCGGAACGGCTGGCGCGCGCCCGGCGCGCGGTCGCGGTTCTGGCGAAGCGCGCCCGTAGCCGAGAACGACGCCAGGAGCAGCGTGTGGTCCTGCCCGAAGCTCGGCGAGAGCGTGATTCCGATGATCTCCTCGTCCTTGAACGGGCCCGAGAGGTCGCGCCAGATGCCGCCGCCGTTCTCGGAGAGGTATGCCTTGCTCCCGCTCGCCAGCGCCACGTAGACCTTGCTGGTCTCCGTGTCGCGCGAGTACGTCACCATGCGCGGGTCCTTGAGGTCCTCGGGCCCGATTTGC
>DASTZM010000055.1:0-5424 GCA_035764305.1 Chloroflexota bacterium
CCCGTCTCAAGGCCCTCAAGCGCCAGATGTTCGGCCGCGCCCGCTTCGACCTCCTGCGTATTCGCTTCCTCCACAGCGATCCCATCCCCACTCCCACCACGGACCCCACTGCCCGATCCCCACCAACTTCGTGCCAGAGCCACTTTCACTTGGCCATTGACAGCCCCTCGGCCCGGGAGAACGACGCTTCCCACTAGGCCGGTAGCAGAACCACGCTCACACGCGTCGGTAGCGGACCGCTGCGCGACGGTCATGCGTCCGATAACCGCGACGTCAGGGCGGGTCGGCCGGAGGTTGGGCCCCACTAGCCTCCCCATCCTCAGGGCAGTACACGTTGAGCGTCAGCGCCACGCCCAGTCGCGCGAGCGCGCCCAGCGCGTCGGGCTCGAGCCGGATCTGGCTGAGCCTGCCGCCCGCGAAATAGCTGCAGTAGACGTCGACGCGCAGCCCCGCCCCCGCGAGGTCTCCGATAGCGCGAGCCCTGGCACCAAACCGCGCCGCGATCCGGGCGAGGTGCTCCGCCAGCGGCGCCGTGGCGGGCGCGCCGGCGTCCCAGCTCCACAGGCCGATCGCGTGCACGCGGCGTGCGCCGCGCGTGACGGGGTCGCCTCGGCGGAGGCTGTCGGACGGCGCGACCCCAAGCGCCCGCGTCACCGCATCGGGATCCAGGTCCTCGCCGAGCACGCGCAGGCTCACCCGGAACTCGTCGCTCACGCGGCGCTCCCACCGCTACCGCGCGCCGCGTCCGGCCCACGAACCAGCGCCTCGTCGACCGCCCCGGGCATGACTAGCATGCAGCGATGCTACTCCGGATGCGCCGAGTGCAAGAACCACGCTTCTCGTCCGTGCCTGACGCTCCAATCGACGCCCGACTGGCGCCGGGAACCAGTCGATGAGAGGAGCAGACTCACAACTGACGGCTAGCTAAGCACTGTCGTTGCCCGCAAGTATGTAAAAGTGCTCTTCGTCATTCGCCCTGATGGAGGCGACGCGGAGTCCCTGCCGATGGCGTACGCCATCGTCGATCGAGTCCAGCCAGGCCGCAGCGGCGCCTTCGCTAATAAAGGCCAGCGGACGCCATAAGCCGCCATGGTCCACCACGCCAGATGCTCTGGGGGGCGCAGGTCCGAGCACCGTGATGACGCCGACGCGCAGCGCCACTTCTGGTGGTACCTCCTTGCTCTCGAAGAGGGCATCGCGCACGAAATCCTCGTATGCCAGGCGCAGTCGTTCCTCGGTGTAAGCGGCCCCGTTGCGTGTGCGGCGAGCCACGTAGAAGTGCGCTATGTCCTCCGCCGAAAAGCCCTCGCTTTCACCGAAACTAAGAGCCGTTTGGCCGCTGCCGTTGAGCGGCGGTGCACCGGTTGCCATATGGAGTCGGCCACGGCGAGCGGCGGCGGCAAACTCGCTGGGCAGCATGCACCAGAGCGGCGTCGGGTGGGTGCCTGAATCCGACCGCCCGCCCGCCGCCGACGCCTCCTGAGGGGCGTCCATGAAGGACGCCGGATCGCCTTCTGCCCCGTCTTCCACCATCGCCTCGTGCTCAGGGGAAACGTGGGCCTCTTGTATCCCCCATCCGTGCTTGGCCCTGCCTTCTCTGAGCGCCGCGAGTACGCGCCCATAGTCGGCGCTAGGGGGCACGTCTACTGCAAGGAGGCACCGACGGCGGGTATCTTCCACGTCGCACCCCAACGCCCGGAGGAGGTGCTTGGGCTCCTCCATGCGCGGATCGTTCTCCACGAAAACGCGTACCGTCGAGTGGCCGGAACGCTGCACCACGGACGAAAACACGCGGACGTCTCCATGGTCGTCCGCAGACACCACGTCCCCGCGACTCACGCCGCGTGCGAACGTTGGGATGCCCTGCACGACGTACGTGCCATCGCGACACGGAAGCACTCGAACGCTCTCGGTCGAGTACGGCGGGTAGCCGTCGTCATCCTGTTCGAGTCCAAACACAACGAGCGTGGTTCCAACCCCGGGACCCTTCAGGCGCGATCCAACAGCGAGTTGAGGCGGGTTCACTTGTTCGTCGTTCACGTCAGCTATGTCCAGCGTCGGCCCGCGCCGCGCGGCAGTCCGTTCAACGTCGACGCGGCTAGGGCCATAGCGTACTTCCTTTCCTAAGGTTGCAATAACGGCAGATCATCTGGCCGTTCTCGAGCTCTCCTTTACCTCCCTGCGCCACCGGGATTTTGTGATCGGCGTGGGCTTCGTTATCCGGCGGCCGGACACCGCTTTTTGATTGCTCGGCGGGTTCCATGTCTCGACCACAGATTTCGCAAAGGTAAGCCCCTTCGTTTCTTTCCATATTGTCATCACGCAACTTGCCCTTTTGGCCTCTCGTGAAGTCCTCAGCCCGGCGCTTCGCCTGCTGTATGAAGTCCCCGATCGTCTGACCTGCACAGTCCACCATCTGGTCGAAGGCTGCTGCGATTTGCTGCGGTGTCCCAGACTCAATCCACGCGTGAATGGACGGACCAGCGGTGGCGGCCAGAAAGCCGATGCCCAAGATCGTCAGCTCGGCTTCCCCGAGGCACAGGTCCCACAGGCACAGGCCGCTGGGATCGGTGTACTGCGTTGGAGCCCCGTGCGCATAGGCGTACGGGTGCTGGCTCGCGGGCAGTGCCGTGGCGCCTGGGAACGGATCCTTCGAGAGGAAGCGACCGGTGACGGAGTCGTAGAACCGCGCCCGCAGGTAGGTCAGGCCGCTGGCCGCCTCCTGCTGCTGGCCCGTGTAACGGTACTCGGAGGAGCCCGTGCCCGATGAAGCGCGGAGCGCGCCGAAGACGTCGTACTGGTAGGCTGCGGTGATCGCGCCAGAAGAGTCGGTCATCGCAGCGGTGCTGCCCAGGCCATCCGACAGGACGTGGGTCTGCGCGCCGCCTATCGCTGTCTGGCTGATGAGGGCACCGCCGAACCCATAGACGTAGGTGGAGCTTCCGTCCTGGAGCACCACAGGCAGTCCGGCGGCCACGTCCCACGTGTAGGTCGCGGTGGCCCCGCCGGTCGTCAGGCTGTGGCGCAGCCCGTCGCCGCGGTAAACCGACGTGCTCGTCGCGCCTGCCACTACGGCGCTGGTCAGCCGATTCTCAGCGTCCCAGGTGAACGTGTCGGCACCGCGCCCGGTCTGGTTGCCGTTGGCGTCGAACGTGTACGACACCCCACCCACGGTCGTGAGGCGGTCGGCGTTGTCATACGCGTAGGTCGTCGTCGTGCCGCCCTGGGTCTTGGTCAGGCGGTTGCCGGCCGGATCGTAGGTGTAGCCCTGGAGCGTGCCGTCGGCGTAGGTCACGCCGGTCAGCCGGTACAGCGCGTCGTGGGTGTAGCTCTCGGTCCCCGCCGCCGTCTGCACCGCCGTGCGCATCCCGGCGTCATCGAGCGCGTAGGTGAAGCTGGTCAGCGTGTTTCCGGCCTTCGCCGCGGAGTGACTCAGGAGCTGATCGGCGGTCGTGTACGTGCGGGCCTCCACCACGCCGGTCGGGAAGGTGGTTGTGGTGAGGCGCCCCGCATCGTCGTACGCGTAGGCCGTGGTGTTGCTTACCCAGTCGGTGACGGTGCTCAGCCGGTTGGCGTCGTCGTACGCGTAGTTGACGGCCTTGGTGTCGGGGTAGGTGATCCGCGTGCGGTTACCCGCTGCGTCGTACTGGTACGCGACAGCGCGAGAACCCGAGAACGTGACCGAGCTCAGGCGGTCCACCTCGTCGTAGGCATAGGTCGTGGTGCCGGTGCCGTCCGCCATCGAGGTGCGTCGGTCGGCGTTGTCGTAGCCGTAGGTGACGTTGGCCGTCCCGGTGGGGTACGTGACGCCCGTGAGCCGGTTGATCGTGTCGTAGGCGTAAGTCGTGACCTGGAGTTGCGTCGAGTCGGTGGACACCTGAACACTACGGGGCGTGACGCCCCGGCAGCAGAAAAGGAGTCCATCATCCATCAATGGAAGTAGCAACAACACCAACAGCGGGTGACCGGCGCCGGCGACACGAAGGCCGGACGAAGCCGCCGTACCCAGCAGCGTTCAAGCAAGAAGCGATCGCGCTCGTGCGGCGGGGCGCGACGACCGGCGTCCCGCTGGTGCGCATCGCGCGGGATCTCGGGCTGAGCCAGGACACGCTGCGCGCCTGGGTGCGCCAGGCGCGTGTGGACGATGGCGAACACGAAGGGCTCACCACCGAGGAGCGCGAGGAGCTGCGCCAGCTGCGGCGGCGGGTGCGCGTGCTCGAGGAGGAGCGGGAGATTCTCCGGAAGGCCACCGCTTTTTTCGCGGCGGAGAGCGCGGCCCGCGCGGCCCGCGTGACCCGGTGAGCCAGTTCCGGTTCATCGCGGCGGCGGAGCGGGAGTACCCCGTCGCGCTCTCCTGTCGGGTGCTCGGTGTCTCCCGAAGCGGCTTCTACGCCTGGCGCGGTCCGAATGGGACAGGCCGACCGCCGTGCCCGCGTGCGCTGGCGAACGCGGCGTTAACCGAGCAGATTCGGGAGATTCATGCGGCGAGCTACGGGACCTACGGCAGTCCGCGGGTGCACGCCGAGCTCGTCGACGCGCGCGGTCCGTACCGGGAACGCTGCTCGCGCAAGCGGGTGGCGCGCCTGATGCGCCACGCGGGACTCGTGGGCTGCCACCGCCGGCGACGCCGCCGCACCACGGTTACCGACCCTGCTGCCCTCCCCGCGGCGGACCTGGTCCAGCGCACCTTCGCGCCGGCCGCCATCGCCGCGCCGAACCGCCTGTGGGTCGCGGACATCACCTACGTCTGGACGCTGGAGGGCTGGCTCTACCTGGCGGTCGTGCTCGACTGCTTCTCGCGGCGTGTCGTCGGCTGGGCGATGGCCACCCACCTGCGTACTGCGCTGGTGGCCGACGCGCTGGCCATGGCAGTCTGGAGCCGCCGGCCACCCGCCGGGCTGGTGCACCACTCGGACAGGGGCTGTCAATATACGTCGCTGGTCTTTGGCCACCAGTTGCGCGACAGCGGGCTGGTCCCGTCCATGGGCTCGGTGGGGGACGCCCTCGACAACGCCGTCGCCGAGAGCTTCTTCGCCACGCTCAAATGCGAACTCGCGTACATCACCCGCGGTCACCCCTGGCCGACGCGTGGCGCCGCCCGCAGCGCGTTCTTCGCCTTCATCGAGGCGTGGTACAACACGCGCCGCCGCCACTCCACCCTCGGCTACGTCAGCCCCACCGAGTACGAGGAGACCCACTCACAGCAAGCAGTCGCGTAGTCCAAACCTGTCCACTGACTCGGGGGAACTCCAGCTAAGAAGACCAACCAGATCAGCCAGTCGGCCACCTCAACGGCCGCCGTGTCGTCATCAAGGAGTTGAGCCAACGTCACCGGGACCCTGGCGAGCGCCGCAAGAATGACCGCTCCGTGGAGCAACCAGAGCGGCTGAAACTTCACACGCATCGCGCGCCCATCCTACGCCC
>DASTZM010000056.1:0-17621 GCA_035764305.1 Chloroflexota bacterium
TCTGACTCCGCTGCCCCGCCGCTCGTTCCGATTTGGTGCCCTCTATGCCGCCGAGTTGAAGCTCCTCGCACGCGGCCCACACCTGTGGTGGTATGGAGTCGCGTTCGGCCTAGTCGTCGCCCAGGCGGCGGCTGGAGGAGATACGACGCGCACGCTGCTTGCCATCGCCTGGCTCTGGCCCGTGCTGCTGCTCAGCGGTCTTGGGAGCCGGGAAATGCGGTACAACACCCACGAGCTCGTCTTCTCCGCCCCGCGCCCGGTCGTGACGCAGCTTCCCGCGATGTGGCTCGCCGCCCTGACCGTGGTCGCCGTGCTCGGATCGGGTGCCTTCCTGCGCTTCCTGCTCGACGGCGACACCGCGCATCTGCTCGCCTGGCTCGGCGGCGCGCTGTTCATCCCCTCACTCGCGCTCGCGGTCGGCGTCCTGACGGGGAGCGGCAAGACCTTCGAGGTCGTGTACGTCGTGTGGATCTACATCATCCTTCAAGGAGTGCGCCCGCTCGACTTCGTTGGCGTCTCGCGCGGAAGCCCGTGGCACGTCTATGTCCTCCTCACTCCCGTCCTCACCGCGCTCGCATTCTCGGTCCGCCACTGGCGGCTGGCATCCGGCAGGGTCCCCGCCTGACACGCCGAGTCAGGTTTTCCAACACGTCCTGACGAGGCAACGGTGAGAGCAAAATCCCGGCGAGACGAAGGTCCTCGATCCGAAGACGTGGCGCCGCACTGTCTCCAGAACCAAACTACCTGAACCTGAGCTAGACGTCCGGATCCGTGCCCCCGCCCCGGTCGGGCTCCGGCCTCGGTCCCACGGTCTACCTGGTCCACCGTCCGGCAGGGCGCTGCTGCACCTGCGAGACGCCGACACGCCGCCGAACGCGGGCAAGTGGTCCTTTTTCGGCGGCCGCGCGGAGCCCGAGGACGGCGGCGAGATGCTCAAGGAGTGGTTCGGCTGGCGCGAGGTGATCGACCTCGGGGACATCCCCACCGCGCGGGGCACGGGGATGTACCTGCCGCCGTGGCCGGGCCTGTGGGGCGCGCTGGGCACGCCCGCCTTCAACGTCACGATCGCGCGCTGGGGCGAGCCCGCCGCAAGCGGGGAGGGTGCCGGGTCGCAGAGCCACTTGGGCTTACGCCCCCGCCTCCCGCCCCGCCGGCAGCCGCAGGAAGTCGAAGTCCACACCCTGAGGGGCCTGGGTGACGTGCTGCTGGTAAAGGAGGCGGTAGCCGCGCTCGAACTGTGGCGGCGCCGGCCGCCATGCCTCCCGACGGCGCCTTAGCTCGTCCTCGGGCACCTCCAGTGTGAGCGACCGGTTCGGCACGTCCAGCGCGATCCAGTCGCCGTCGCGCACCAGCGTGAGCGGCCCACCCACCGCGCTCTCGGGCGCGACGTGCAGCACGATCGTCCCGTAGGAGGTGCCGCTCATGCGCGCATCCGAGATGCGCACCATGTCCCGCACGCCCAGTGCGAGCAGCTTCTTCGGGATGGGCATGAAGCCCATCTCGGGCATGCCCGGGGCCCCCACGGGTCCGGCGTTCTGGAGCACCAGCACGCTGTCCCTGGTGACGTCCAGATCGGGGTCGTCGATGCGCCTGCGCAGGTCATCGATGGAGGTGAAGACCACCGCCCGGCCGCGGTGAGTCATCAGCGCGGGCGAGGCGGCGGCTTGCTTGCAGACCGCGCCGTCCGGGCAGAGATTGCCGCGCAGCACCACTGTGCCGCCTTCCTTAGTGAGGGGCTCCTCCAAGGGGGCGATCACCTCGCGCCGGCGCGTCTTGCGGAACCCCTGGAGCAGCCCACCCATTGTGTGGCCGGTGACTGTGACGGGTGTGGGATCGAGCAGCGGCTCAAGCTCCTTCATCACCGCCGGAATGCCACCCGCCTCGAACAGCTCCTCCATCTGGTACCGCCCGGAGGGCTTGAGATTGACGATCCACGGCACCTCGCGCGAGAGACGGTCGAACAGCTCGAGCTCCAGCTCGATCCCCAGCCGCCCGGCGATGGCGGTGAGGTGGATGACCGCGTTCGTCGAGCCGCCGATCGCCATGCACACCCGAATGGCGTTCTCGAAGGCCGCCCGCGTCATCACCTGCGACGGTCTGAGCCCGGCGCGGGCCAGCTGCACCGCATGGCGGCCCGAATGCTCCGCGAACTGGAAGCGCCGGCTGTCCACCGCCGGGATGGCGGCGTTTCCGGGGAGCGTCATGCCGAGCGCCTCGGCCATGCTGGCCATGGTGGAGGCGGTGCCCATCACCATGCATGAGCCCAGCGAGCGGCACAGCGAGTCCTCGACGTCGCAGTACTGCTCGGGCGTGATCGTCCCCGCGCGCAGCTCAGCGGTGTAGCGCCCGCAGTCGGTGCACGCGCCGAGCGCGACGCCGTCGTAGCGACCGTTGAGCATGGGACCGCCGCTGACCATGAGGGCGGGCACCTCCGCGCTCGCCGCCCCCATCAGCGCCGCCGGCGTCGTCTTGTCGCACCCGGCGAGTAGCACCACCGCGTCCATCGGCTGGGCACGGATCATCTCCTCGGTGTCCATCGCCGCCAGGTTGCGGAACAGCATGCTCGTGGGCTGGGCGTGCACTTCGGGGATGGAGATGGTGGGGAACTCCAGCGGCAGCCCGCCCGCCTGCCAGACGCCGCGCTTCACCGCCTCGGCCAGCTGCCGGAACGAGTTGTTGCAGGTGTTGAACTCGGACCACGTCTGGCAGATGCCGATCACCGGCTTGGCCAGGTCCTCCTGCGTGTAGCCCATGCTCTTGGTGAAGGCGCGGGCGGTGAAGCCGGCGGGGGTGCCGCGCGTGCCGAAGAAGGTGCGCGAGCGGAGGGGATGCTGCTCCTGCTCGGGGAGCTGCTCGGGGGCGCGTTCAGACCCGGCTTTCTCAGTGGCTGATGCGCCTGGAGCGCTGGCCATCTCGAGCGGGTCGGGCCTGGGCTGCGGATCCGGTGGGCGCTGGGGAGCGCCACCAGCGGAGTCCTGGGGTGGAGGGCCATACGCGATGCTCATGCGTGTAGTGTCACGTACCCGGCGCCGACCTGCGGACAGGCTGACCAGGCGTTCGCTGATCGTCCCCACGTATGATGCAGCGCGAAGGAATACGCTCCTGGGAATCGCTGATCGCTTGGACTTCCACTTGCACACCTACTACTCGGCGTGCGGCAAACGGGACATGGTGCCTGCTCGTGTCGCCGCGGGATTCCGCGCGGCCGACTATGAAGCCATCGGCTTTACCGACCACCTGCATCCCTGGATCGATCCGGCGATCTTCCACCGGTTACGCCGGGACCTGGCGCAGTCGCGTGACCAGACCGATGGGCTGGACTGCTACGTGGGCTGCGAGGCAGAAGTAATAGCGCCCGGGACGGTGACCCTCGACGAAAAGACGGCCGAGACGCTTGACTTCGCCATCATCTCCGCCTCGCACTTTCATCTGGACCATGTGGCTCGGCCGGGCGATCCTTCGCCGGCGGGCGTCGCGGCTCACTACCTCCGCTACTTCGTGGACGCGATCCGGTGCTCGGGCGCATCGGCGATCGCCCACCCGTTCATCGCCAATCGTGACGCGCTGGGACCGGTGGCGGAGATCCTGCCGCACGTGGACCGGAACGGGCTACGCGCGGCACTCGAGGAGGCAGCGGGACGCGGTGTGGCGGTAGAGCTAAGTCCGAAGGCGCTCTCCCCGGGCAACTTCGACGTGCTGCTCGACTTCTACCAGCAGGCGCGCGAGTGTGGCGTCCGATTCCTGATCGGCTCGGACGCACACAACACAGAACGCATTGCATCCACCAGCAGGCTGGAGCCGCTGATCAGCGCACTTGCGCTCACGGACGAGGACATCTGGCGACCGATCGCGCCACCCCGCTAGGGACGGCGCCTCCGAACAGACCGCGCCGCTAAGGCTGGTCCTTGTCCAGCACGGTCTGCACCGCGCGCTGGATCTCGTTGGCCGCCTCCAGCACGGGCATGTCGCCGCGCTCCATCTGGTTGTAGATGGCATCCATCGTCGTGTCGACCTCTTCGCCGCGAAAGTTCGCCACGAAGAAGTCCGGCTCAATCGCTTCCATGAGCGGACGCATCTTCTTGTAGGTGGGCCAGGCATTGGTGATGCGCGGGTCTTCCCACACGTCGGGGCGAGCGATCGGTCCTTTGAACGCCTGCACGAGCCCCTGGACGTTCATCTCCTTGCCCGCGATCCAGGTGAGGAACTGGAACGCCTCGTCCGCGAACTTCGTGTTGGGCGTGATGCCGAAGACGTGCTCGTTGAGCATGCTGCGCCGCTTCTCGCCCTTCTTCACCGTGGGCCGCAGCACGAAATCGAACTCAACGTCCTTGTTTCGCGTGATCCAGCCCTGGATGGCAACGGGCCACACGTCGCAACCGAGGAGCTTGCCCTCCTGCGCGACTGCGCTCTCGATACTGACCGAGCCGTTCTTGAGGTTGGGAGACGCCTTCCAGACGTTGACCAGGTTGTAGCGGAAGGTGAGCGCCTGGATGAAGGCCGGGGCCCAGGCTGGGTCCATGAAGGTGGCCTTCTTACCGGTCTTGTCGACGGGCTCGACACCCCACTGCCGGAGGTACGGCCCGCTGCGGAACGGGTCACCACTGGCCTGTCCGCGGAAGTAGCCAAAGGTCTCGGCGATGGTGCCTTTCCGCGCCCACTCGCCGAGCTCGTCGAACGTCCAATCGTCCCTCGGCTCGGTCAGACCGAATTGCCGGATGCGCGTCTTGTTAAAAGCGATCACGGGCACCACGGGCTCCGAGATGAACGACATCCAGAACAGCTTGCCCTCCCACGTGTTCTGCTCGACCGCTCCCTTGTAGAACTGACCGAGGTCGTACTTGTTGGCCTTGGCGAGTGGGATCAGGTCACGCACAATCTTGAACTTGGTGCCGAACGCGACATGCGAACGGTGGCGCGGCGGGTACCAGACGAGATCGCCGAGGGTGCCGGCGGCGCTCACGGCCAGGATCTGCGGGAGAAACGTGTCGGTAGCGGTGCCATGGAACTCCAGTGTCGTCTGGATGTTCGGGTGCTTGCCCTTCCAGCCGTCGATGTCCTGCTCCAGCCCCGCCTCAATCCAGTCGGACACGTCACGTCGCTTGGCCATGTGGACGCGCAGATCGGCCCGCCGCGCGGTGGGCTGACTCACGGGGTCCGCCGGACCAGCTCCTGGCGCGCAGGCGGCGGCCCAGAGCCCGAGGCCGCCGAGGAGGGCTGCCTGCTTTGCGGCGACGCGTCGAGTACGAGGACGACCTGGGGCCATAGCTTTCCTTGTCACCAGGGCGCCGAAACCGCTCCGGCTCTTACCCCGGTCACAGCCCAGTGTACGCCGAAAGCGACCGGGTGGCGTACGGGTTTCCCCCGATGCCATGCACCCTCCCGACGGTTACATGGTCAGGTAGCGCCGCGACGCCGTGCGCCCTCTTCGAGGCGCGGCGTACGGCGCCGCGCGCGTACGGCGGGCGAGTGGCGGACGACTCGACCTTGGCGAAAGGAAGACGGATGACAGTGCAGGGCGTGGCGATGCGCGGTAGCGGTGGTGTGACGCGGCGCGTCGTGTTGGGGATCGGATCGGTGGTCGGAGTCGTGGGGTTGGCGGGCTGCGGCGTACAGGCCGGCACCTCCGGCGCCTCCGGCGGCAGCGGCCAGACCACCGGACCCGGCTCCCTCGCGCCGGCCTCGCTCCAGTTCTGGAGCCCCGCCGGCCCCGGGGTCGGTTACCGAGCAGGCCGAGCGCGACATCGCGGACGCGTTCGAGCGCGAGCACGCCGGCTGGAAGGTCACCAACAGCTTCATCACGTACTCCACGGTGGAGGACTACGCCCAGAAGTTCGCGACGGCGGTCGCGGCCGGCACCCCGCCGGACGGGCTGCTGACCACCTCGCCCCGCGAGTGGGGCGGTCTGGGCATGCTGCTCTCGCTGGACAGCCGCATCGCCAAGGAGAAGTCCGCCGTCTTCAACCTGCAGGACTTCTGGCCCGGCGTGCTCGTCCACGCGCGCTTCGACGGCAAGACGTACGCCATCCCGTACACCACCGACTCGCGCGGCGTCTACTGGAACAAGGAGCTGTTCGCCCGGGCCGGTCTCGATCCCGAGCGCCCGCCACGCACGTGGAACGAGTGCAGGGACTACGTGCGCCGCCTCACCCAGCGCGACGGCACCGGCACCATCCTCGAGCTGGAGGACACCGTCGGCGGCGTGCCGCTCACCGACGCCTTCCTCAAGGGCTTCTCCGGGTCCAACTCCCCCTTCGGCTCCGGCAAGCTAGCCATGATCATCCAGCTGAACTCCTACCTGGAAAACCTCAAGCGTGACGCCCCCACCCTGCGCTACGGCGTCGGACCCGAGCCGACCGCCGACGACGGCGGCAAGCGGGCCACCTACTCCGGCGGCTGGCACCTGGGCATCCCCAACGGCTCCAAGGTGCCCGACCAGGCGTGGGAGCTGACCAAGTTCCTGACGAACAAGAAGTGGATGCTCGAGCGCAACATGCGCGGCGGCAGCATGCCGGCCCGTTGACGCCAAACCCGACCCCCGCCAGCGCCAGCCCAGCCACCAGCGCACCGGTGACTCCGGCGAGCTGGGCCGCGTACGCCTCGAGGTACGGCGCGAGGGCATCGGGTCCCTCCAGCGCCTTGCCGAACTCCTCGACGTTCTCGGGCCCCATGCCCGCCAGCCAGTCCAGCCCCGCCGCCCCGTAGGGCGCCACGCTCGCTATGGACGCGGCGCCGATGACGCGCTCGGGCAGCCGCGCGGCGCAGGCGAGCGCGTGGGGGCCCCCGCCCGACCAGCCCATCGTGTAGCACCGTTCCGCCCTCTGAGACGCGCAGACTAGTGGTCGAGAAGTACAAGCCCATCTTCCCTTGGGGGATAATCTGAGGGCGGATGTGTCAACTGCCCACAGAGTCGGTCTAGGGAGTGAGCGAGATGGCTGATGCGCGCCCGGCAGGTTCCTATAGAGATGAAGGTGCGTTCGCGGAGATACTGGCGTTCGTCCTGCCGAAGGCCGAGGAAATGTCCTGGGCCTCCATCCCCTGGCAGACCGACTTGTGGGAAGCGCGGAGGATCGCGGCCGAGCAGGACAAGCCGATCTTCGCTTGGATGATGAATGGCGCCCCTCTGGGGTGCGTCTGAAATAACGGAGTGGCCGCGCGTGCCGCGGCCTTCGCCGACCCCGAGGTCATCAAGCTCGCCTCGTCCCAGTTCCTGCCGCTCGCCGAGAACTGCTCCCCCCTCCAGACGCAGAAGGACGCAAAAGGCGAGTTCTTCCGCCTCGTCGCCGAGCAGGGCCACTACGCCGGCCGCACCGTCCCCAGCGCCACCCGCCAGGGCCAGTACGCCTTCACCGCCGACGGCACGCTCCTGTCTTCCATTAATACGCGCGACGCCGACAAGATGCTGGGCATGATGCGCCAGGCGCTCGAGCGGTGGCACGAGCTGCGCGCCGAAACGGCCGCTTCACGCGTGGAGGCAGGCGCCTACGAGCGCGATCCGCGCTACCCGGACTTCTATCCCGCCGATGGGCTGGTCCTGAAGCAGAGCCTGCGCGACCTGCCGCGACCCGAAGGACACGCGAGCCCGCAGGTGCGCCCGGAGGCGATCAACTTCGACTACGCCTGGTTCACCAAAGACGAGGCGCGCGACTTCCTGCCCGAGCGCCTCGAAGCCGGTGCCACGCGCGAGCTGCCGCGGCGCATCGTGCGCCGCCTCGCCCGCTGGCACCTCCTCGACAGCGTACGTGGTGAGACGCCTCCCTGGCGCGACGAGCACGTGAAGTCCGCCCATCTATCGACCGAGGTCACCGCGGTCGACGGGGACAAGATCCACCTCCTCCTCACCGGCGCCGTGCGCAACGAGCAGGAGGGCAGCTGGGCCATCCGCCCCTTCCGCGAGAAGATCGAGGGCATGTCGCGCGGCTATGACTGCCGTCTGCGCGGCGAGCTGACCTACGACACCGCGACCGAGCGCTTCGCCCGGTTCGACCTCGCTGCCGCCGGCGACCGCTGGGGCGGCACCGAGCACAACAACCGCCAGGAAGACCTGCCTTCATCCCCCATGGGCATCGTCTTCCAGCTCGCCTCGGACGCCCCCGCCGACCGCACACCGCCGCACGCCAACCTCTGGGACTACTTCGACATCCCGCCGGACCAGCGGCCGAAGTGACGAGCCTGAAGTCGACGCGCCACCGCGCAGGGGGGAGTTCACCGTCTCCGAGCCGCCCGCCGCGGCGGTCTGCCCGGTACCGAGGGCCGCAACGCACCCGAATGGGGTTCAGGACAATCGCGCTCGCTGCGGGTGCATCTGGGCCGTCGTAGCCAGATAGCACGCGCTGCCGCCCGTGGGCAAGTTGCTCCTTTGGGCACCTGTCTGCCGGAAAACGCCCGGAAAAGGCGCCCACCGCACTCCAGGCGCTCGACGTTGCGCTCCCACAGCTCCGACACCCCAAACGCCGCCGCGGTCTTGCCCACGCCCACCGGCCCCGTGGCCAACAGTACCGTGGCCAACGCGTCCGGAATAGCTGACACCGTCACGTCGCTCCGTTCGTTCCGGTCCCACGGCCTTCTCCCGGCAGAGGAGGCAGCAGCCGGATGAGCTCGACGTTGCGCTCGCGGTAGCCGGCGCGCTCGTAGAACCCCCGCGCGCCGTGGTTGGGGGCGAACACCTCGATCCGCACGGCCGCGCAGCCGGCGCGCGCAAAGTGACGCTCCAGCCGCTCGAGCAGTCAGCGGGCGATGCCGCGCCAGCGCGCGGGCGGCCGGACATACAACTCCGTCACGCGGCCGTAGCGCTCCTCGCGCGGCGCGGACAGGTCGTCCGCCGGCGCGAGCGTCGCAACGACTCCCGCCGCGAACCCCACCGGCCAGCCTGCCTCCTCGGCGACGACGACCTCACCGTCCTGCCCGCGCACCTCGCGCAGGCACTGCTTCGCCGCCGCGGCGCCGAAGTCCGGCGGACGCCAGATTCGCCCGAGGTCGTCCATCGCCACCAGCTCGTCCTGGAACTCGTCGAAGAGCGCCTCCAGTGCCGGCCGGTCGGCCGCGCGGTAGCGGCGCACTCGGAGCGTCACGCGGCCGGACCGTCCGGATGGTCCGAAGCGGCGGGGGCCGCCATGGCGGCCACGGCGGCGTTGATCGCGCACTCGCGGGCGCGCTTGTCCCATCCCAGGCAATTCGCGAGGAAGGCGACCACCAGATCCTGCTCCGGGTCGACCCGTAGGGACACACCCGTGGAGCCCCCGAGTGCGAACGCCGCGGGCGAGAAGAAGGGCAGGTGGCCGGACGCGGCGAGCTCGACCCACAGGCCGCGCGGCGGGCCGGGCAGCCCCCGCGCCGCCTGGTCCTCCAGCATCAGGCGCATCCCCGGCCGTGTGAGCAGGACCGTCCCCGACTCCGCCGGATACAGCTCGCCGCGCAGGCAGTGCAGGAAGGCGCGCCCCAGCGTCACCAGGTCCGCGGCCGTGGAGTACAGCCCGCCTGAAGGACGGGGGACGCGCAGGTCCGCGGGGAACACGCTGTTGATCGTCGCGCGGGGGCGGCGCTGGGCCGGCCAGCCGCGGGGCGCCACGTCGGCGACCCGCTCCGGCGACGCGTCCTGCGGGAAGAACGACGTGTCGGCCATGCCCAGCGGCGCGAAGACGTGGCGCTCCAGGTAGGTGTCGATCATCAGCCCCGAGCAGCGCCGCACGATCTCGGCGAGGACCGACGTGTTGGCGTTGGCGTAGGCGAAGCGCTCGCCGGGCGCGAAGACGAGCGGCGCGGCGCAGAGCACCGCCACCTGCGCGTCCCACGTGCGCGTGCGCTCGGGATCATCGCGGTAGCGCGCGTTAACCCACTCCTCGTCCAGCCCCGAGGTGTGTGCGAGCAGGTGGCGCACCGTGACCGACGCCTTGCGCGGCTCGCCCGCGTGGAACTCGGGCACATGGACGACGGCGGGGTCGTCCAGCAAGAGGGTGCCGCGCTCGACCTGCTGCAGCACCGCCACCGCGACGAGTGACTTGGTGACCGAGGCGAGCGCGAAGATCGTGTCGTCGCGCACGGGCGCCTCGTCCGGTTCCCACCGGGCGAGTCCGAAGGCGCGCGTACGGACCGGCCCGGAGCGGCGGGCGACGGCGAGCACCGCGCCGGGCGTCTGCGCACCGGCCACGTCGCGCCCGAGGATTGCGTCGGCGAGGCCGAAGCGCTGCGCGTTGCCGAGGGATACGGAACGCCCATCGCCGCGGCGCGATGGCGCGTCTCGCGGCGTAGCCGACAAGACCATTCCTGGAACGGCACCTCCTTCGTGACGGGGACCGGCCTGCCCGCGCCACCCGAGCGCCGGCCCTAATACACCAGAGTAGCCTCTGCCGTCGCCGCCCTCAATGCGGGGCTGCTATTGCCGAAGCCCGGGGGGAAGGTGGGAAAACAGAGGCAGGGCATTCGAGGGACCAGAGGTTGAGCCGCGCGACGGCGAGCACGATGGTGGGGGCGCCGTCGGTGGTGGCGAGGCTGCACACGCGGCCGGTGTGCTGCGAGAAGACCGTGACGCGCTCGGCCTCCCCCCGCGCACCAGATAGCGCGAGCGCCTCCGCGCGGCGTGGCCGCCGCACCCGCCCGAGGTGGTCGCCCCAACACGGACCGCGCCCACCTCAGACGCCAGGTACGAGAAGCCGGCAGCAGGTGAGCCGGCGTGGAGCGCACTGCACGTTTCCTGGGCGCGTCCGACATGCTGCTAGTGTTTGTCCGAGATGGGGCGGGAGCGCCTGACGGCGCTGGGTCGTGTGGCGCTGTTGGCTGCCGCGCTGTCGATGGGCACGGCGGCGCACCCGCCGGAGGGTGCGCTGGCCGGGCGCGCCGTGGGGCCCGATGGCAGCGCGTTTGTCGACACCTTCGACGGATCCCCGGAGCGGCCGGCGCCGTTCCGTTCGCCCCACTGGGACGTCACGCTCTTCTCCCACGACCCCTCACTGCTGTACGCGCCGCTGCACACCCACGCCGGGCACGGCGACGACTGCGCGCCGCCGCCGGCCACCCACCGCGTGTCGAGCGCGGAGGAGGCGATCTTCCAATGCCGCGACCACGTGATGACGGCGGTGGATGCGAGCATGGAATTCTCGCCGTACCACGGCATGTACGCCGCCGCGGTGCTCACGCCGGACCACCTGCTGGACTTCTCGCGGGGCGAGGCGCGGCTCTCGTTCGACCTCTCGACCGAGCGCGCCGCGCGATTCGACTGGGTGGACGTCTGGCTGTCGCCGTACGACGAGCACCACCAGGCACCGGGCACGGACGGGCGCCGGCCGGTGGCGAACTACCTGCCGGGAGCGCACTGGCTGACGGTGTCGCTGACGCAGGACGCCCGCGGCGGGCGCTTCCGCGTGAGTCAGCGCGCGCCGTACCACCAGTACCGGGACGGGTTCGGCGGCGGGCCGCTGCCGGTGGCGGACGCCACGAGCTACGCCGACGTGCTCGAGCCGAGCGCCGCGCGCCGGGACACGTTCGAGCTGCGCATCTCGCGCACGCACATCAAGGTGGGGATGCCGGCGTACGACCTGTGGTGGGTCGACACCGAGATGGACGACCTCGGCTGGGACCGGGCGGTAGTGCAGCTGGGGCACCACTTCGCGCCGCTGGACCCGTCGGTCTGTCCCGGGGGGCGACCGCAGCCGGCGTGCGCCGCGAACACGTGGCACTGGGACAACGTGGCGCTCGAGCCGGCCGTGCCGTTCACGATCCTTCCGGCGGACCGCGCCCAGGTGGACCAGTCGGCGCCGGCGGGCGTGCGGTTCGAGCGGCCCGCGCCGGCCAACGCGCACCTGCGCTTCCTCGCGGCGGGCGCGCCGATCGAAGTGAGCGTCGACGGCGGCGAGACGTGGGTCCCGGCGCGGACGCGGTTCGACTTCCCGCGGCAGCCGGGGCTGCTGGCGTACTGGACGCCGCTACCGGCGGGGGTGACGAGCGTGCAGCTCCGCGGTCAGGAGTGGGGCTTCGCGAATGGTCCTGAAGGGGAGCGGTACGGGTGGGTGGCGCGCTCGATCTCGGTGTGGGCGCCGCCGGAGGCGCAAAGCTAGCCCGGAAGCCTGACCTGGCCACAGGGCAGCCTCGCACCGAGAACGCTTCTACCCTCCCCTGGGGCGCTCCGCGCACAACGTGCGTGTAGTCCAGGCTCGCCGTCTTGCGCAGGTGGGCCGCGTACTCTCAGGTGGGAGTGTCCGCAGTTGGCGTGTCGTAGACGATCACGCGCTAGGGCAGGCGCGCTGGCTCGTGGAGATCGTCCTCTGGCACGCCCAGCGCGGCACCAAACGCCAGCGCGTACAGCTGCTCGTTGCTCGCCATCCACGGCAGGGCGCGCGCCTCGTTTGGAGCGAGGAGAGCGCGTTCCCTGGACTCTGCATTGACCGCAAACGCGTCAAGCGCCGCGACGCGCGCCCAGTAGACGAGCATGTAGCTGTCGGGGTGCGGGTAGCGGTAGCCATGGGGCTTTGGCGCGAGCACGCGGATCAGGTGGTAGCCGAGCAGCGCTACGCTGCCCAGCCGCGCGCCGGCTTCCTCATGTACCTCGATAACCATACGCTCCTTCCCCCTCTGCTCTCGTTGGCCATTCCTGGTCGACCCTTCCAGGGCGGCGCGCAGGAGGGCCAGGCCCGCCGAGACGGAGAAGTCGGACTACGGCGGGATGGGAATGTTCGCGATGGTGAACGGCAGGATCGGGAGGCGGGCGGTGAGTCTGTCCAGCTGGCAGTTGGCGACGACAGATGCGCATCTCGCACTCGTTTGGAGGGTTAGTGCGGCGGCGCCGGCGTCAGCTTCTGCAGCTCGCTTGTGACCCGGCGGCTAACCGGGCTCAGCAGCAGGAGCGGTCCCGGTCACGTGGACGAACGTGTGGCGCTGGGGCACGCCGCGAGGACTCGCAAGAGCCCGGGCACGCGGGCGCAGCCGGAGCGCGTCGTCGGGGCGAGTGCGATCACGCGCATCGCCGCGGGCGGCTACCACTCGCTCGCGGTGTGGTCCGCCCGGGCCCCGTAGCGGCGACCGGGGTTCTCTGCTTCAGCGTCACATCGCCGTCAGTGCTGGCGGATTCTGGCTCGGCTGCAGAGGTCCTGGGCATGCCCGTTGCTGACCCAGCGATCCGGCCGACCGGTCCCACCTTCTCCGACGCTGCATGTGAGTCAGCTTACGCCAGCACGCCGTCTCCAGAAACTGGGATTAGCAGCTTCGTGATCTTGAACCCGGTCGTCGGAAAGTGCATCAAGCCGATCACAACGGATGCGATGGACAGCTTTGCTGCGACGTTGCTCGAGTTCGGGATTCGGCCCGTGACGGTCATCGTGCGGGAGGGTGTTGGTCGTGACGTTCGCGACGGGATCTGGATCATCTCGGCTACGGTTTGTCCACCACAGATAGCCAATATCCGAGAGTCAGCCAGACAGTTCCGATGCGACGCGTCAGACAACCCGATGCTCGCGATGCAGCAGATAAACCGCCCCGTCGACGAGCCCGACGCGGAACTCCACGTCGATATGCCACGGACAACAGCGCCGAGGACCGCCCCCGCCGAACAGCAGGCCGCCCCGGTGTTTGATCTCACGCTCGCGCAGGTACCGTCAAACTTCCGAGCCAACGTGAGCGCAGTGCGCCTCAACCCCGAGCCGATAGGTGAAAGCAGTCGGGTTCGGATGCCCATCAGAGGTAAGTTCGCAGTGTCATTCTCATAGAGGCGAGACGCGATGAGCCACCTCTACACCGCCAGCGGCAGCGTGAAGTGGAACCGTGCCCCGGCGCCCGGCGTCTGCTCCGCCCACATGCGCCCACCGTGCGCCTGCACGAGCCCGCGCGCGATCGTCAGTCCCAGCCCGGCTCCAGATGATCCTCCGTCGGCCCGCGTCCGTGAGCGCGCGCTCCGGAAGAAGCGCTCGAATACTCGCTCACTCTCCCCCTCCGGCAGCCCCGGCCCGGTATCGCTTACCGTGACGTGCGCGTGCCGGCGCGCACCTCCTTCAGGAGGATCCGCTCGCGCTTCCACCGCCACCGTCCCACCCGAGGGTGTGTAGCGCAGCGCGTTGTCGATCAGGTTGCGCAGCACCCGCATCAGCCGCTCGGCGTCCACGTGCACCGGCGGGAGTGCCGCGTCGGCTTCGTGCGCGAGCGTGACTCCGCGCTCGCGCGCCGGCGCCTCGTACGCCTCCAGCGTCTGCGCCACCAGCTCGGACAGCGGCGCGGGCGCCAGCTCCAGCCGCAGGGCGCCGCTCTCGATCTGCGACAGCTCGAACAGGTCGTCAATCAGTCTCGAGAGATGCGTCACCTCGCCCCGGATCAGGCCGAGGTAGCGCCGCACCTCTGCGGGCTCGCCCACCACGCCGTCGGTCACCGCCTCCACCATCGCCCGGACGGTGGTGAGCGGCGTGCGCAGGTCGTGCGAGACGGACGCGACCATCTCGCGCCGGGCCAGCTCGTGCGCGCGCTCGCGCTCAATTCCCGCCTGCAGCTGCGCCGCCATCTGGTCGAACGCCCGCGCCAGCTGCGCCACCTCTCCCTTCCCCGTGAGACCGGCGCGCGTCCCCAGGTCCCCCGCCGCCAGCCGCCGCGCCGCTACCCCCAACCGCCCGAGGTCCGCCACCAGCGCCCCACTCACCGCGTACCCGAACAGCAACGACAGCACCGTGGCGAACCCCAGCACCAGCAGCAAGAGCAGCAGGTCGTGCGTCGAGAGGAACATCAGCAGCGCCGCCGCCAGGACGTTCAGCAGCGTCACCGCCAGCACCGCGCCGTGGATGCCCGCCAGCAGGAGGTGCAGCCCGATCCGCCGCGCCGACAGGAAGCGCACCACCGCGCCGCCCGCCAGCAGCGACGTCGCCCCACCCGCCGCCAGGATCAAGGCCAGCTGGCGCACGTCCTCCGCCGGCGCCCCCATGACATAGGCCGCGAACGCCAGCCCCGCCGCCGTGGCCACGGCCAGTGCCCCGGCGAACCCCAGGACGAGTCTCATGACGCCACGCTTATGCCAGCGGATCGAACTTGTACCCCACGCCCCACACCGTCTTCAGGTGCGTCGGTCGGTCCGGGTCCTGCTCGATCTTTTCGCGCAGGCGGCGGATGTGCACCGTCACCGTGCTCGCGTAGCCGAAGAACTCCCTGTCCCACACCGCGTCCAGCAGCTGATCGCGGCTGAACGCCTGTCCGGCGTGCCCCAGCAGGTAGTGCAGCAGATCGAACTCTTTGGGCGAGAGCGCCACCGCCTCGCCCCGCACCACGCACGTGCGCGCCGCCGGGTCCAGCGCCACCTCGCCGCCCCGCAGCAGACCATCGCCGGGCTGCGCCGGGCGCGTGTCGAGCGCCACGCGGCGCAGCTGCGCCTTGACGCGCTCCACCAGCTCCGCCGGGCTGAACGGCTTGACCACGTAGTCGTCCGCCCCGGTCCGCAGCCCGGCGATGCGGTCGGCCTCTTCGCCCCGCGCGGTCAGCAGGATGATGGGCACGCGCGCCATCGCGCCGCTCTCGCTCTCGCGCAGCCGCCGGCACACCTCCACTCCGTCGATCCCCGGCAGCATCACGTCCAGGACGATCAGCGCGGGGCGGACCGACGCCGCCAGCGCGAGCGCCGCGTCCCCCGTCGCCGCGCTCTCCATCCGGAAGCCCTCTCTGTGCAGGTATCTCCCCACTACCTCGACGACGATCGGCTCGTCGTCCACGACCAGGATCGTCTTCGCCTGTGCCGGATCGTCCACGGTGTCAGGTCTCCCGCGCAGAGCAGTCTCGCCAAAACGGCGACCCGGCCGCCGTCGACCACCGTGTGGTCACGCCTCGCCACGACTGGCCACTACCGGCGCCGGCAGCGCCGGTAGTGGCCAGCTCGACCGGGACACTGGCAGGGTAGCCGGCGCCCGGCGCTACGCCCTGCGCCGCGTGAGCGCGAGACCGGCCCCCGCGGCGGCCACGGCGAGCCCGGCGACAACTCGCAGCGCCGCACCGGACGGCCCACCGCCTGTGCTGGGGAGCGCCGAGGCGCCCGCGACGCGCGCCACGGTGATGCGCCCGACCGCCCCTTGCCAGCCGTGCGCCGACGCAGTCAGGTCGCCGGTGGCGGTGATGCCCGCGTGGAGCTGGATGGGCTGGCGCGCCCCCGTCAGCGGCGACGCGTTGCCGTTCGGGTCGCCGCGCAGCGCGGCCGCCCCCAGCACGCTGCACGGGTCGCCGAGGTCCTCGCTGCGCTGCGTGTTGTCCTCGCGCCCCGCGTCGTACGCGTTCGCCATGTAGGTGGCGCTGCCCGTGGTGGGGATCACTACGGAGTCGAGTCCAAAGAAGCCGTCGTTCGTGCACGCCAGCATCCCCGCCACCGAGAGGCGGTCGCCCGGCCGCGCCCGGATCTCCACCACCTCGGTGTCGCCGAACGTCATGCCGTCCACCGTGCGCTGGGTGCCACGCCCCGGTATGGGGTGCCCCACGTTGATCGCCTGCGTGACCTGCGGCATGCCCGACAACAGCGTGTGCAGCGGCGCCGGGTTGCCCTGCTGTGCCACCGTTGCGATTTCGTCCGACGCCATCGCGCCCACCTGGAACACGTGCGTGCCGTCACGGTGCGTCGCCACCACCGGCGGCGCCCACGGTTGGGCCGCGACGTTCTGCAGCGTCACCCGGTAGAGCTCTCCGCCGGGAGACTGGGCCCCCGCTGCCGTGGCGCTACCCGCAACGGTGGCGCCCAACCCCACCAGGAGCGCGCCCGCGATGCTGCGTGCCGCGGTGCCCGATCGACGGGTCTTCGGACTAGAGATCCGCATGGTCGTGTGTCCTCCAGGGCGAATGCGTCGCCGTGAGCCACACTAGCGGTGTCGGTCCCCCAAGACCTTTCGTTTCTTTCGGCCGCGTCGACCTCCGTCCGTGCCGCCGACCCTCGGGTGTGATTGCGAGACCAACTCCCCACTTGGCCATCCGGCACCCGGGCGACGGTGCGCCCCGGGGAGCTGCAGCTGGGGGGTGGATGTGATGGCGCTGCACGTCGTCGCGGTCACGTGGTCTGGGTGGCGGTCCAGGTGAGCGTCAGGGTGCTGGAATGTGTTGCCGCTGCTCGAGGAGAGCCGCACGGAGAGACGGAGGGGGCACTCTGCCCGACACCGGGGGTGCCAATGGTCTGCGCGGCTATCTGGACAGGGACGTCGTAGATGACTTGCGGGCAGGCGGCTGAGTCGGCCGTGCAGCGCGTGACGCGCAGCCGGAGCCCGTTGGCGGGCGTCTCGCCGACGGCCGTCGGATCGTCGAGGCCGCCGCTGGTCTGCGACGTGACCGGGAGGGTGTAAGTGAAGGGGGCGGCGCTGGTGTTGCGGGCAACGAGGAAGCGCAGCGCCGCGACGAGCGCGGAGCGAGCGACCAATGCTCACTGCGGAGCGCGTGTTCAACGTCGACGGCGATCTCCGGGCCAGTACGCTTTCACCCCCGACGGCACGCTCCTGTCTTCCATTAATAGATACGCGCGACGCCGGCACGCTGCCCGGCATGATGCGCCAGGCCCTCGACCGCTGGCACGCCCTCCGCGCCGCGCGCGGCGCCGCCGCCTCCATCGAGGCCGGCGCCTACGAGCGCGACCCGCGCCACCCCGAGCTCTACCCCACGGGCGGCCTCGTCCTCAAGCAGACGCTGCGCGACCTGCCCCG
>DASTZM010000057.1:0-2517 GCA_035764305.1 Chloroflexota bacterium
CGTCGTTCACGGTCACGAGGCGGCGGCGGTTCACGCCCCAGGGCACCTCGTGCTCCTGCTTGCACGCGGTGGCGCAGCCGTTGCACTCGATGCAGCGCTCGGCGTCACAGATGAATTTCATTCTGGCCATGGTGGTCTCCTGGGTCTCTCGTCAGGCGCGCTCGAAGTTGCAGAGCGTCGTCTTGGTCTCCTGCATCATCGTGACCGAGTCGTAGCCGTAGGTGGTGGCCGTGTTGACCGCCTCGCCGCGCACGATCGGCGCCGCGCCCTCCGGGTACTTGCCCAGGAGGTCCTTGCCCTGCCACCAGCCGGCGAAGTGGAACGGCATCCAGCCGGTCCCGGAATTGACGCGCTCGGTGACGAGCGCGCGCACCTTGAGCTGCGCGCCGGTCGGGCTCTTCAGCCAGATCCAGTCCCAGTACTTGATGCCGCGATCGGCCGCGTCCTTGGTGTTGATCTCGACGAAGGCTTCCTGCTGCAGCTCGGCGAGCCACGGGTTGGAACGCGTCTCGTCGCCGCCGCCCTCGTATTCCACCAGGCGCCCGGAGCTCAGGACGATCGGATACTTCTCGTGCACCTTGTCGGCGACCGCCTTCTGCTGCACCGTCTTGTAGAGCGTCGGCAGCCTCCAGAACGCCTTCTTGTCCTCGTGCGTCGGGTACTTGGCGACGAGGTCGGGGCGCGGGCTGTAGATCGGCTCGCGGTGCTGCGGCACGCCGTCGGGGAAGTTCCACACCACGGCGCGCGCCTTGGCGTTGCCCCAGAAGTGCACGTTGTGGTTCACCATGCACACCCGCTGGATGCCGCCCGAGAGGTCGGTCTTCCAGTTCTTGCCTTCGGCCGCGGCCTGCTCCTCCGGCGTGAGCTCGCTCCACCAGCCGAGCTTCTTCATCAGCAGGTGGTCGAACTCGGGGTGCCCCACGGTGATCTCGGAATCCTTCACGAACGAGCCGTCCTCCGCGAGCAGCGGGACGCCGTCCTTGCTGATGCCGAAGTTGGCGCGGAAGCAGCCGCCGCCGTCCATCATCTTCAGGTCGGTGCGATAAAGCACCGGCGAGCCGGGGTGCTTCACCGCCCCCGTCCCGTAGCACGGCCACGGCATGCCGAAATAGTCGCCGTTGCAGTCGTACCCGGTTTCCTTGTCGATGGTGGGCTTGGTGCAGCGCAGGGTCTTCGGGTCGAAGGCGCCCATGTTGCGCATGTGCGCCTTGAGCCGCGTCGGCGTCTGCCCGGTGTAGCCGATGGTCCAGTTGCCGGCGTTGATTTCCTTGGTCATGTCCTCGACCAGGGGCTCGTCCCAGCCGGTCTTGTCCTTCACCAGCTTGATGTTCTTCACGAACTCGGGCCCGAAGCCGAGCTTCTTCGCGAAGGCGTACATGATGGTGTGGTCGGGCTTGGACTCGAAGAGCGGCTCGATCACCTTCTCGCGCCACTGGATCGAGCGGTTGGAGGCGGTGACGCTGCCCGAAGTCTCGAACTGGGTGGCGGCCGGAAGTAGATAGACGCCCTCCTGCCGGTCCGGCATCGCCGAGGCGGCGGTCGGGTACGGGTCGACGATCACCATCAGGTCGACCTTTTCCATCGCCTGCTTCATCTCGAGGCCGCGGGACTGCGAGTTGGGCGCGTGTCCCCAGTAGACGATCGCGCGCAGGTTCGAATCCTGGTCGATGAGCTCGTTCTTCTCGAGCACCCCGTCGATCCAGCGCGACACCGTCATGCCGGACTTCTCCATCATCGCCTTGGAGGCGAAGCGCGACTTCATCCACTCGTAGTCGACGCCCCAGACCTTGCACCAGTGCTTCCACGAACCTTCGGCGATGCCGTAGTAGCCGGGCAGCGAGTCAGGGTTGGGACCCACGTCGGTGGCGCCCTGCACGTTGTCGTGGCCGCGGTAGATGTTGGCGCCGCCGCCCGACTTGCCGATGTTGCCGAGCGCGAGCTGCACGATGCAGGAGGCGCGCACGAATGCGTTGCCGATGGAGTGCTGCGTCTGTCCCATGCACCAGATGATGGTGGAGGGCCGGTTCTTGGCCATCGCCTCGGCGGCGGCATAGACGTCGGCCTCGGGAACGCCGGTGACTTCGGTCACCTTGTCCGGCGTCCACTTCTTCATCACGTCCTCGCGCACCTTGTCCATGCCGTAGACGCGGTCGTTGATGTACTTCTGGTCTTCCCAGCCGTTGTTGAAGATGTGGTACAGCATGCCGAAGAGCAGCGCCACGTCGGTTCCGGAGCGGAAGCGCACGTACTGGTCCGCCTTGGCGGCCGTGCGCGTGAAGCGCGGGTCGGCGACGATCATCTTCGCGCCGGTCTCCTTCGCGTGCAGCGCGTGGAGCATCGAGACGGGGTGGGCTTCGGCGGCATTCGACCCGATGAAGAACATGCACTTCGAGTTCTGCAGGTCGTTGTAGGAATTCGTCATCGCGCCGTAGCCCCAGGTGTTGGCCACGCCCGCGACGGTGGTCGAGTGGCAGATGCGCGCCTGGTGGTCCATGTTGTTCGTGCCAAACATGGAGA
>DASTZM010000058.1:0-4167 GCA_035764305.1 Chloroflexota bacterium
GGTCTTTCGGAAGGGGAGGGTGTACCTGGCGGTGACCGCACCCCAGGTGGGGAACCCGCCGTGTGACGGCACATTTCAGCTGAACTTCAGCTACCAGGTGTAGGTCGTGTGGCCGGGGGACGCTCCGCTCCCTCGGACCCCCCAAGCTGGGTTTTGCCGGCCTTCGGCCGGCCCAGCGGGGCGGAGCCCCCGAACCCCCGATACACTCCTTAGGTGACAGGGTTGAGCCGGCGGGGACCCTGTGCGGGGACCGCGTCGGCGGTGCTGGTGGGCGGGGGAATCGCGCTGGGGCTGGCGGCGGGGGCGGCGCTGGCGGCGGGGCGGGCGCTCCGAGAGAGCGTGAGCCGGGACCCGGCCAACAACCCGCGGCTGATCAACTGGAGGTGGGCGCGCGCGATCGCCGTCCGCGGAGCTCGTGACGCGCATAGCGACGAGTCGAGCCCGGTACTCGATACGCCAGCCAAAGAGGCGGCCCGGCGCGAGTACGCTGCGCTCGTCGCGCGCTCGGCGGAGCTAGTCTCCGATTACACCCAGATCGAGCTGCCGGCGCCCCTCCGCCAGGTGCACGTCTTCGACCGCCCGGACTGGGTCGATGCCAACCTGGCGCAGTTCCGTCTAATGTTTGCACCTCTCGACGAGGCGTATGCCGCCACGATCGCGAGGGCACCTGGCGCCGCGCCGGCAGGGATGATGGGGCAGGCCATGCTGAGCGGGCAGATGGGGATACTGCTCGGCTACCTTGCGCGGCGCGTGCTAGGCCAGTACGACCTCTCGCTGCTCGGCCGCGAGCCGGTGACCGAGGGGCGTCTCTACTTCGTCGAGCCCAACATCGCCGCGATGGAGCGGCGCTACGCCCTGCCGCGCGACGAGTTTCGTGCCTGGATCGCGCTTCACGAGGTGACGCACGCCTTCGAGTTCGAGGCGCACCCGTGGGTGCGCGCCTACATGAACGACTTGCTCACTGAGTACCTGCGCTCCCTGTCGGAGGACCTGTTCAGCACCCGACCGGGCGGCGCACTGACGATGCTGGTGGGGCGGATCAGGGACAACCTGTTCGAGCGCGGGCATGTGCTCGAGCTGATGATGTCGCCCGCGCAGCGCGAGGTGTTCCGCAAGCTGCAGGCGCTGATGGCGCTGATGGAGGGGTACAGCAACCACGTGATGAACCGGGTGGGTGCGCGCCAGCTGCGCGACCACGCGCAGCTGAAGGCGACCTTCGAGAGTCGCGCCAAGTCGCGCGGCGCGGCCGAGCAGCTTTTCATAAGGCTGACCGGGCTGGACATAAAACTGGAGCAGTACGTGTTGGGCGAGCAGTTCTGTGAGCGCGTCGTCGAGTCCGGGGGGCTGGCCGCGCTCAACCGCGTGTGGGAGAGCCCCGAGCTGCTCCCCACGCTGGACGAGATTCACGCACCGGACCGCTGGCTGGCGCGTCAGGCGCGGGTCGCACGGCTGGCGGCGTGAAGCGCACGCACACGTGCGGCGAGCTGCGCGCGGCGAACGCCGGCCAGCGCGTCACGCTCCAGGGCTGGGTGCACCGCCGGCGCGACCACGGTGGCCTGATCTTCATCGACCTGCGCGATCGCTATGGACTGACGCAGCTCGTCCTCAACCCGGCGAACGCGCAGCAGGCACACGAAACGGCATCGACTCTGCGCTCGGAATACGTTGTGACCGTCGAGGGGACGGTCGGCACGCGGCCCGCCGGGACGGAAAACCCGCACCTGCCCACGGGCGAGATCGAGGTGGCGGTCGACGCGCTAACCGTGCTCAACGGGTCCAAGACGCCGCCGTTCTACATCAACGAGGATGCGCCGGTGGACGAGGCGCTGCGCCTCAAGTACCGCTACCTAGACCTGCGCCGCCAGCGGTTGCGCGACACGATCCTGCTGCGCCACCGGGTGGTGAAGTTCATGCGCGACTACCTCGACTCGCGCGGGTTCGTGGAGATCGAGACGCCGATCTTGACCAAGAGCACGCCCGAGGGCGCACGTGACTACCTGGTGCCGTCGCGCCTCCAGCCCGGGGGCTTCTATGGTCTACCCCAGTCGCCGCAGCAGTTCAAGCAGCTGCTGATGGTGGCGGGTATGGACCGCTACTTTCAGATCGCGCGCTGCTTCCGGGACGAAGACCAGCGGGCCGACCGGCAGCCCGAGTTCACGCAGCTCGACGTCGAGATGTCGTTCGTAGACGAGGCCGACGTCACCGGACTGATCGAGGATCTGTACACCGAGCTGATCGAGCGTGTCTCGGTCAAGCGCATTCTGCGGAAGCCATTCCCGCGCATCACGTACCACGAGGCGATGGCGCGCTACGGCTCGGACCGACCGGACCTTCGCTTCGAGCTGGAGCTGGTGGACGTGTCGCAGCTGCTCGGCCAGTCGGGCTTCGGCGTATTCCGCAGCGCCGTCGAACGGGGCGGCGTGGTGAAGGGCATCAAAGCGCCGGGCTGCGCCGGCTGGAGCCGCAAGGAGGTCGACGCGCTGATCGAGCTGTCGCGCAGCTTCGGCGCCAAGGGGCTGGCCACGGCCGCATGGACACCAGAGGGCGTGCGCAGCCCGTTTCGCCAGCACGTCGGAGACGAGGCGATGGAGCAGCTGCGCGTTGCGTTCGGCGCGCAGCAGGGGGACTTGGTTGCGCTGGTCGCGGACAAGGAGGCGGTGGCCAACGGCGCACTCCACCGCCTGCGCGACCACCTGGGCGAGAAGCTCGGGCTGGCTGACGAGAACGTCCTCTCCATGTGCTGGGTGGTGGACTTCCCGCTGCTGGAGCACGACGCGGAGAGCGGTCTCTGGACATTCACGCACAACCCGTTCTGCGCTCCCAAGGACGTCGACCTTCCGCTCCTGGACACCGACCCCGGGAGGGCGCTGTCGAAGCAATACGACCTGGTGTGCAACGGTTTCGAGATCGGCGGTGGGAGCGTGCGCATCCACCGGCCCGACCTGCAAGCAAAGATCTACGAGCTGATGGGCTACACGCCCCAGCAGACGCAGGACGCGATCGGCACGATGCTGGAGGCGTTCGAGTACGGCGCGCCGCCCCACGGGGGTATCGCCACCGGTCTGGACCGGTTGATTGCCATACTGGGGTCGGAACGCTCGATCCGGGAAGCGATCGCGTTCCCCAAGAATCAGGCGGCGCAGGATCTCATGATGGGCGCGCCGTCACCGATCCCCGAGAAGAACCTGATGGAGCTACACATCAGGTCGGTGCTGCCGCCGGCGTAGCGCCGCGGTCGCCACTCGCACGCGCCGCCGCCCGGCGGGCGATGGGCCAATGGCGGAGCACTCCCGGCGTCCGCGGGACGATACAGCGAGCGACGGCGCTCAGTGCGCGCAGCGCCAGCGCGTGCCCGCGCGTCCAGCGGAAGCCGTACTGCTCCCGGATCTCGGGCGGCAGAAGTCCGATCGTCGGGAGGCGCGAGAGCCAGAGCACCGGCCACAAGAGCCGGCCCATCTGCCACGGAAGCGCAGGGTTGAGCAGATCACGCGCGATGCGTCGTGCGTCGGCTCCCACACGGATTGCACCGCTCTGCGTCATGTGCGTCAGGTACGCGTCGAGCCCGGCGCGCGTCCTGGGCAGGGACCCCGCCGGGATGCCCAGCAAGGGCTCGAGTCCGGCCGCCTCGCGGAGGTAGCGCTCGACCTCCTGGTCGGAGAGATCGCCCACGAACAGTCGGTGCGTCAGCGGGAAGGAGTCCATCAACGTGGCATGGACCCACCGCAGCAGCTCGGGATCGTGGGCCGAGTAGCGGGTGCCGCGTGCGAACGTGCCGGTCTCTTCGCTCAGCTCGCCGTGCACGTGATCGTGGATCGTGTTGATGCCCCGCGCAGCGCCCTCGACCTCTTCCCGAGTGCCGAACGTGAGCGCGAGCATGGCATCGACCGTCTGGAGCAGCCTGCGCCGCCGCAGCGCAGGCTCACGGACGAAGACGCTGTGGTCCGCCACGCCGGCGGCGACGAGGGGGTGTGCGAGCTGGAGCAGGACGGCGCGGCCCCAACCCAGCAGCAGGACGATTTCTCGGTTGATCCTCCAGGCGATGCTCTCCGGGCCCGCCAGACCGCCTGTCTCCGACACCGGAGAGAGTCTGACAGCTACGCTGCGGCGAGAACCGTTTCAGCAGCTGGGGGAGCGGGTGGCCCCGGGCGGGCCGCCGGGGGCGCCTCT